>JACQOM010000100.1 GCA_016202525.1 Chloroflexota bacterium
TGATGAATAGAGACAAAGGTGCCGGCCCTCTGTTTCATTTCCGGGGTAAGCTTCTTCAATCGCGGCATCTTACCCTCTCGAACATAGGTCTCCACCGCCTCCTTAGCCAGTCTGGTCAATGGCGACATCGCTTTCAGGAGCACGCCGGCATAGCCCACCACGCTGGCAAAATCGCCGGTGGTATCACCGCTGGTCTGGTATCTCACCAGCTCGGCGCCAGCTACGCCCAGTTCTTTAGCCGCCGTGATAAGAGCCACCGCCGGAGCATAACCGCACATCGTGATACCTAGCTCCTCGACCCGCTTTAACAATTCAACTTCATCCAGGTGCAGTATGGCTTCCAGTGCCTGGCTATCCTTCTCCCGCGCCGATTCCTGTGACTCATAATGGGTCATATCGCTGGAGGCGATAATTACCACCTCTCTATCCAGCTTCATAATCGCTCTGGCTATTGCTCTGCCAATCTCCTGATAGATTTCACCGCTAGCCGGGGCGAGGATGATGGGCACCAGTTTGATATCAGGCTTAAAATACTGCAGGAAGGGGAGTTGCACCTCAATTGAGTGTTCATTTTGATGGGCAACAGAGTCTTCCTCCAGGTTAGCCGAGGCCGCCAGAATCTGCTTGGCCAGTTCGGAGTCGATTTCGACATTACCCAGTGGTGTCTTCCAGGTGCCCTCGGTCATAATACTGAAGGGTTTGCCCTGGCCGGTGTGATTGGGACCCAAGATGACAAAGGTATCCTTGAGTTTGATTCGGGAGATAGCGTCCCCGACTACCGGGCCCGAATAGGGATAGCCGGCATGAGGCGAGAGCATGCCAATGACCTCTTCCTTCACCGCCTCTTCGTCTATAAACTCCTTAATCAACGACCTGAGACGGTCAGACGATTCAGGATAAAACTGTCCGGCGACCGCCGGGTTTCTAATCATCAGCCTCACCCCCTTTAGCGGCTATCCTGAAGTTAAGCTCCGCGCCACAGAACCGGCACTTCGAGCCTTCCAGCCCCAATACACTGGTCTGATAGCCGACCCTTTCCACAATTAGCTTACCACAGGAGTAACAAAAAGTATTCTCATTCTGGTGCCCGGGGACATTACCGGTATAGATAAACTTGAGTCCGGCCTTCCGCCCGATGTCACAGGCACGCTCCAGAGTAGATACCGGCGTGGGCGGTAAGTGAGTCAGATGGTACGTGGGATAGAACCTGGTGACATGCCACGGCGTCAGTTCACCCAGCTCATCCTTTATCCAGTGGGCAATACCTTCAAGCTGCGAATCATCATCGTTCATGGTCGGGATGATATTGGTCACCACCTCGACATGCATCCGCCATTTGGTTTTCGCCCGCTTGGTAATTTCAAGGATTTCCCGCCAGTGCGGCACCTTAGCCAAATCACGATAAAATGAATCGGAAAAACCTTTGACATCGACACGCCAGGCATCCAGATAAGGCCCGATAGTATCCATCGCCTCAGGAGACTGGTAGCCGTTAGTTACATAGACGGTGTACAGGTTGTTCTCTTTAGCCAGCCGGGCTGAATCGAGAGTATATTCGAACCAGATGCTGGGTTCATTATATGTCCAGGCTATACCCTGACAACGGGAGCGCTGCGCCATTGTTACAGCCTCCTGAGGCGACATCTCCTGGCAGGTACGCTGTTGCGCGGTCCTGCCATCAGCCATAGATATTTCCCAGTTCTGGCAATGCTGGCAGTGGAAGTTACAACCAAGCGTGCCCATAGAAAAAACCGAACTGCCCGGAAAAAAGTGGAACAGAGGCTTCTTTTCTATGGGGTCGACCGCCACCGATGACACCAGAGCGTAGTTGATATTATAGAGAGTCCCCTCTCGATTCTGGTACATGCCGCAGACGCCGAACTTATCCGGAGTTATTTTACAGCGCCACTGGCAGGTCTGACACTGGACCCTGGAATCCGGCAGCTTTTCGTAGAGCATCGCCTCACGCATTGCTATCTCCAGCGACTACACTTTGACTTAATTATAGCACTCGACGGCAGCCGATTATAGGTGGCAAATTCTGAGAACAAATACAATATCGCCCACCGGTTCCGATAATAACTAACTTTGAACGGAAGGTACTGCGTGTGATTTTCGAACCGGTTTGCCGGCAAACCCAAAAAATACAGAGCCTAAAGCAGTGAGGACAGTTATGATGGTAAACGCCAAGTGATAGTCTCCGTAGATGTCTGCAAGCCAACCCGCAAAGATAGGAGCACTGACCTGGGCTGAGGTCGAAAATATGTTAGAAATCCCCAAAATGAGGCCTATGGACTTGCGCCCGAAGTACTCGGCACGGATGGCATTCTGCGTAACACCTCTAATACCCCACGCCAGCCCATGGAATACGGTAAACAGAAAAACCTGTCCCATATTAGCAGCGTAGGTAAGTATAAGAAGCCCGATGCTGTGAGATAACATAGATGCCACCAGTAGCAGCCTCTTGTTAATCCGGTCAGCAAGAAATCCACCAAGCAGTCTGCCAGCAACAGAGAACACCGACAGCAGCGCTACGACGCTGCCGGCGGTCTCCAGAGATATTCCTAACTGTTTCACAAGGTGGGGCGCCAGATGGAGAGAGACGGCAGACACGGTCAAAAGAGCCAAAGCATGTCCCGCTCCAATCAGCCAGAAAGCGCGGGACCTTATGGCCTCCTTCGCAGAGAAGTCCTCTTGAGCCTTAGCCGGCGGAACTGGCTCAATCACCACATGTTCTCGTAATGTCCCTTCGGACGAAGCCGGATGGTCACCGTCCGGTAGGTAGCCGTATTGCTCTGGCTTGTGGCGTATTAATAACGCCAACGGGATACCGAGGAGCCAGATAATAAAGCCCGAGGCAAGAGCGGTAACACGCCATCCCTGAGTAGTCACGCTCCATGCCACCGCCGGCACAATAACTCCGCCTAATGCTCCTCCCGCCAAAGATATACCCAGAGCCAGGCTGCGCTTCCGGACAAACCAGTTAAATATAGCCACCATGAAGGAAAGGTTACCGGCAAAGCCAGACCCCAGTGATAGAACCAAAAAAGCAACGAAAAAGGCCGGAATAGAATGCACTCTGCTTAACAAGATAAAACCAGCACCAAACATCACTACGCCTAGCACCACCACTCGCCGGGGCCCAAAACGGTCGGAAATCCACCCTTGGAGAGGGTCGAGGACTCCGCTCTCGACATGACCTAAAGAATAGCCTGAACTTAGTAGAGTGCGGCTCCAACCAAATTCATTCTGGAGCTGCAGAAAATAAACAGTAAAACCATAGTTCAGAAACCCCAGGCTCAACGCATGTACGACACATGAAGACAGAACAATCCACCAACCAAAAAAGATTGATTGGACTCGTCCTTGTCTGACATTTAAACCATTTGGCATAAATAATTAGATTGGAACCGATGCCGTAGACAGTTACCCGGGAAAACGAACAGAAAATGTCTGCTCACTCTGTAGTATGAGTAGACAACCAAAAAGTCAAGCGGTCACCATTATACCATAGCGTATCCGTAAAGCATCTGCCCGGATTAACAAACGGGGAATTGTAAATAACCCCTGACTAACGCTTTTACAAAAGAGAAAGCCGTTACACTCAAAGATTCAGCGGACTAAAACGCAATCTTTGATACGGACATCCATTATCGAACCATCGTACTTACCGCGCACCGTCACCGTCTGCCCGGCAGTCAACCCGGTCAACTCGGATGCATCCCTTCGGTCAAACGTGCAGCGGACATTCTGCACCCTGACCTTCTCAGGACTGTTGAGAGCAACATAATAAACGTTAAGAAATTCTTTGACTTCTATCTTATCCACCACACCGGTCAAATTAACAGTCTTACCTATCAGATGGGCATTGGCCGCGATTACCCCCGTCTCATAGGCTGAAAGCAACTCTTCCACGGTTAAATCGATTGGAGGTGACGGTGGCTCAGGTTCCCGGACGACCTCAGATTTCGTCTCCCACACCGATACGGGTGAAGCCGGTTCAGATGTCAGCTTCACCTCGGCAGCAGGCATTGGAGGCGGTTCAGTTTTAAGCTCTGCTACCGGCGGAGCTTCCAATTCTGGTTCAAGCTCCGTCTCAGGTTCTGGCGGCGGCTCGGGGTTCACTCTGGCAACCGGCGCACGCGGGGTTTTTGAGAGAGGCCGGGCTTTAGATACCGGCGCTGGTGGCACACTAAAAGCAGGTGGAGGAGAAACATCAGCCTCCTCTTCTTCCGGCGATTCTGACTCCGGAGGCTCCGGCTCAGGCTGTTTCTTCCCTTTTAGCTGCCGATAGTTCTTATCTACCTTTTTAAAGGAGCGGGACATTAACGGATAGCCACAATACTGGCAGGCCCAATCTTCGGTTCTGGCTGTCTCCCGCCCACAATTAGGACAGACTGGCATTAAACACCTCTAGCTCAAAGTATTACATCGAACCCGCAGTTTGTCAATACAAATAAACGTGCCGGTATTCATCTAAAGGCTTTCAGCCCAGGCAACAGCGTTACGGAATATGGCCAGGCCGTCACCGGATTCCCGTGCTCCTCGCCTGGTCCACTGCGGGTGTTGAGTCCCCCGAATATGACGTTCCGGGTGCGGCATCAAGCCGAAAATCCGCCCCGAACTATCACAAATGCCGGCGATATTGCCGGTGGAGCCATTGGGATTAGCGGGATAGCCGACGTTGGTATTTCCCTGTTCGTCAGCATAACAAAGAGCAACATTCGAATCGGCTAAAGCGCCGGGGAGAGCCACGACCTTGCCCTCGCCATGAGCCACCGGCAGATACAGACTATCAATACCTCTGGTGAAAACGCACGGACTCTTCGGGTTCGCCGACAGATACACCCAGCGGCACTCGAACTTTCCCGAATCGTTAGTCGCCAGGGTCAATTTTGGTTGAGCGCCGCCGGATAGCTCCGGCAAAAAGCCAGCCTTCACCAGCGCCTGAAAGCCGTTACAAATCCCCAGAATGAGCTTGCCATTTTCAATGAACCGCAGAATATCCTCATCAAGCTTCAGTCGCAATTCATTGGCCAGTACCTTACCGGCGGCGATATCATCACCATAGGTAAAACCGCCGGGGATAACCATTATCTGGTAATCTTCCAACCGCTCCTCGCGGCGAATCAACTGGTTGACATGAAATAAAGCTGTTTCAGCGCCGGCCTGCTGGAAAGCAAATGCAGTTTCAGCATCGCAGTTTGTTCCCGGAGCACGTATTACCAGTGTTCTTACCCTAGCCATCTTCTTTCTACCACCGCAACGGTTTCTGCCAGGCTTCTTTCAAATCATCCAGAGAAACATTAACAACCTTGCTGCCGTCCCGACCGTATATTTCCAGCTTTTCATCATTAGTAACGTGACCGATTGCCGTCATGTTACTGCCTTTCATTACCTTCTCAAAAGCTTTCTGATTTTCCGGGGATACTTCCGCCAGGAACCGGCTGTTCGATTCCGAGAAAAGGATAAAGTCGTCACGGTCTACCAGCTCGCCCAGCAGCACTGCCTTCAACTGAACTTTAGCACCCAGCCCGCCGGCAAAGGCCATCTCGGCAATGGCCACCCCGATACCTCCCTCGCTACAGTCATGACAGGCACTGACCAGCCCTTTCTCCATAGCTGCGCTTAGCTTATCCATCGATGCTTTTGCCTGCTCAGGATTAACTTTAGGGACATTATTGCCGACAAAACCTTTGAGTTTAAAATATTCAGAGCCACCCAGCTCATTCCGGGTACTGCCAACAATATAGACCAGGTCGCCGGCTTGTTTGAAATCCATCGATACAGCGTGATTAACATTCTCCATCACACCGATTGCCGAGATAAGCAGGGTGTGCGGGATGGAGATAATGTCATCGTTAATTTTGAACTCATTATAGAGGCTGTCTTTTCCTGAAATAAATGGCGTCTGATAGACGGTGGCCATATCGTAGCAGGCCTGAGCGGCACGGACTAAAGCCCCCATCATATCCGGGCGGTCGGTATTGCCCCAGCAGAAGTTATCCAGCAAGGCAACTCTATCCAAATTGCCGCCGACGGCAACAATCTGCCGCAACGCTTCATCGATAGCCGATGCCGCCATCCAGTAGGGGTCGATCTGGCCGTATTTGGGGTTAATACCGTTGGCAACAATCGCCCCCTTTTCAGAATCCAGTAGCGGCCGGATAATGGCGGCATCACCGGGCCCGTCATTATTCTTTCCCACCAGAGGTTTAAGGACACTGCCTCCCTGCACCTCATGGTCATACTGGCGAATAACCCACTCCTTGCTGCACACATCCCAGGAACCCAGAATCGACAGCAGCGCACTGGTCAAGTCCGCAGGGTTGACAAAATCAGGCTCGGCATAATTTGGCTGTGTCCATACCGCCTCTCTCTGTAACTGGGGACGGCCCTCATGTAAGAATTCCAGGCTCAGGTCGCCCACCAGATTGCCCTGATAAAGAAGCCTGAGCCGGCGGTCATCAGTAAACTCGCCGATGACGGCCGCATCAACATCCTCGCTAGCAAAAAGAGCCATCAACTCGGCAACACTTTCGGGTGGCACTGCCAGCACCATGCGCTCCTGAGATTCAGAGACCCATATTTCCGAGTAAGACAGCCCGGCATATTTCAGCGGGACCTTATCCAGATGGACAGAGACCCCTGTTTCGGCCGCCATCTCACCCACCGCCGAGGAAAGCCCGCCACCGCCGCAATCGGTGATGCGGCGATACAGTCCGCGGTCTCTAGCCTGCAACAGAATATCAATCACCTTCTTCTCGACAATGGCATTGCCGACCTGGACCGAGCTATAAGAAACGGCGCTCGATTCTTCAGTGAGCTGCTCGGAAGCAAAGGTAACACCATGAATGCCGTCACGCCCGGTCCTGCCCCCGACCACTACTACTAAATCGCCCGGCTTCTGCTGTCCCCGCCGAGCCAGCTTCCCGGGCAATAGACCCAGTGTCCCGCAGAAGACCAGCGGATTAGCCAGATAA
>JACQOM010000097.1 GCA_016202525.1 Chloroflexota bacterium
AAGGAGAAACAAATGAAAAAAATCTTAGCTTTGCTGGCAATAGCTATTTTGACGTTGGTTCTAGCAACACCTGCCCTGGCCCAGGTGAGTCTGCCCTTCACGACTAATTTGATAGCCGATGGCCGGGGCGAAGCACCCGTTGTCGGCACCCTTACCGTGGCTGCTGACGGCACTATCACTTACCAAATTGACGAGGCCAGCACTGGCTGGCGTCTGCAGGAAACCCAACTGTACGTAGGCGATGCGGCACCGGCAAAAAGCGCACCGGGACAGTTCCCTAATAAGCATGAGGAACTTGGCGGCGTTGCTTCAGATAGCTATATTGTCGACCTTGCCGCTGCCGACCTCAACGGCGATGGCATCGTATTCATTGCTGCCCACGCCGGACTTATCATGCAGATTGGTGTAGACCCCGAGACCGGAGAGCCGATTTATACCGATGAAACAGCCTGGGCGCAGGGTGACGAATCCATCGGAAAGGGCAAGAACTGGGCAACGTTCTTCTCGGTAGTTATTCCATAGTTTAGAACCATTGAAAAAGGGGGCATAGTGTATAAATGAAGAAAATATTGCCAATAGGGATAGCATTTATGTTGCTCGTTTTGACTGCGGCAACAGTTTTTGCCAGCACGGGCAACGGCGCACCCAGCGGAGCGCACTATAATCTCAACATCATTGGTGTTCCAAAAGAGAAGACTGCGGATATGACCAATGACAACGGACATCGCATCTTCGTCCCTCTGACGGGTAAAGTTAGTATTTCGCTGAAAGAAGGCGATTTCCGGGTCCTGGACGCCAATGGCACAGATGGCAAAGCCAGCTTCCAGCTTCCCAATCCCGACCCTGATAATGACGGGACTACCTCGTATTCCGTTTATGCCCGGGCGCTTGGTAAGCCAGGAGGGTCATCGACAACGACACCCTATGTGGTCGATGCGGACGGAACAACCTGGTACTCGACCGAGAGCATGGTGCTGGTACGCGGTACCGGTAAATCAAGCTTCACCAATGTCAGTAAAGAGTTGCTATACATTTGGGCAGACCTTGATGCCGATGGTGACCTGGATAGGCTTCCTCTATTCGGCGACGCGGCATACCAGTATTTCTGGGAGTATGACAACAACGGCTTGAAGCTGGCTCAGTTGCGCTTCTATGAAGTTTCTACCACCGTCCCGGCACCCTGAACCGAAGTCCCTTAAATCCTGACACCTGGGGGCTGGCGCCTCAGCGCCAGCCCCCAGGCTAAACATAACTTTGCTAAATTCTCTGCTTAACTCTGCCAATATTTTGACACCATTGTCATACCTCTCTCATAAAGCTTTTTGTTTAAATTATATCGCATAGTACCCCACCCACCACATCACAATCTGACGATCTATTACTTTAATCGGGGTACATTACTGACCCCGGAGCAGGTCGCCAGACTGCTTGAGAAGTATCAACAATAGGGTAAAGAAACCGGTAATAGCTATCTAACAAGCTAGCTTTTAGTACCGGCAACTACATAGTTTTAAGGATTGACAGGCACCGATTAGTATGCTACCTTGCCCTTATTACAAACGAAGGAGGAGAGATGCACAAAAAGATTATCTGGTTGGGAATTAGCTGCTTAATGGTGATGGCCATAGTGTTATCATCTTGCGCTCCGCAAGTACAGCCGACAGTGCCCGAGGCACCAACAACTCCAGCTCCAGTTGCAACGACCCCTACGCCTGCCCCTGCGCCAACTCCAACACCCGTACCAACACCAACTCCTGCGCCAACCCCCACCCCAAAACCAACACTTGATTCGGCCGGGGTGGTGAAGTTCGAGGAGAGCGTGGGACCGGCTCCTACTCCTCCGGTGGGCTGGCTATGGGCGGTCGGGAGACTTGATAACACGACGAAAGACCCGTCTAGCACTAACTCTAGTTCCCACAATTTTTTCTGGATATACTACGTTGCAAGCGGGTCGACAGAGATTACCACGACGAACGGGACTGCTATTGGAACCAAGACGGCATCTGCCGGGCAGGCGTTATTACTTCCTGCGGGAATAGAGCATACACACCGCTATCTAGGACAAAGCCAGGTGCTTGCCTTTCAGTTACACGCATCAAACGACCCGGTCGGCGCTATTCACCAGTCAACACGCCTCCTAGTTTCTGATAAGCCGGTTGAGCTGGTAGCAGGGACAGACTATAAAGTGAGAATTCGGGAGTTCACCCTGGCGCCGGGAAAACAGTTTCCCTGGACAGTTGCTAAAGACCCTGCTTTCGCGTTCGTGGAGGAGGGGAGGCTGTCCATGTTCTCAAGTACCACTTCCTCAAACACTGACACCGGCACAGCTGTTTCACTACCGAACAGTGGCTACATCCTGAGCAATGAGGGCAGCAGTTCCAATCTACGGTTCGTCATTGTTGATGTTCATCCATAAACGTTATTACGAGTTATCACCTACGTAACTCGATTGATTCGCCCAATACGAGTCCAAAAGAAGAAAGAAAGGCCACCCCGATAGAATCGGGGTGGCCCACTAATGACTCGATGAGGCTAAACAAAGTGAGTATTTGCTACTCAATCGGGGTATAGCGCTACGCCTTCCCCAGCACCTGCAAGAACTGCTGCGCAGTAACTACCGTCGCTTGGCGCGGGAACAATTTTTCCATGAGAACGCGCTGCACCTCATCATCACGGTCGGCACAGCAGTCAGAGAGCACGATTAGTTTATAGTCCATGTCAGC
>JACQOM010000098.1 GCA_016202525.1 Chloroflexota bacterium
CCCCACCTGTGGCAGCTGAGCCTGAAATAATGAAGGTGGCCATCGTCGGCAGACCAAATGTCGGCAAGTCGGCTCTTCTGAATGCCCTGCTGGGCAAAGAACGAACCATCGTCAGTGACATTCCGGGCACAACCAGAGATGCCATAGATACAATACTTGACTTTCGGGGGCAAAGTGTGTTACTTATTGATACCGCTGGTATAAGGCGGCGGGGGCGGTTCGGGGATGGGGTGGAGAGATATAGTGTTATCCGCGCCCTGCGAGCCATTGAGCGGGCTGATATAGCTTTACTGGTTATTGATGCCAGTGAGCCGTTTACGGCGCAGGATGCGCATATCGGCGGTTATATTCACCAGATGGCGAAGGGGATTGTCCTGGTAGTTAATAAGTGGGATTTAGTTACAGATAAGAATATACCCGAATGGGATAAACACCTGAAGAGCCAGCTCAAGTTTATGCCCTATGCTCCCGTGGTCTATATTTCAAGTAAAACGGGGCAAGGAGTAGACACGGTGATGCCCCAGGTGTGCCAGGTCTATCAGGAGAGACTCAAACGGCTGCCGACCGCCGAGGTTAATAGTGTCATCCGCAAGGCAGCCGCCGCTCACAGTCTGACAGGAACCCACGGTAAACAACTCAAAATCTTATATGCCACTCAAGCCCAAGTTAATCCTCCCACCTTCGTTTTCTTTGTCAATGATGCCAAACTGATGCATTTTTCTTACCAGCGCTACCTTGAAAACAAGCTTCGCGAGTCATTTGGTTTCGCTGGCACTGCGATTCGTTTAGTCTTTAAATCTAGAGGAGAGTTATGATAATTACGATGCTGGTAAAAATGTTAGCCGTGGTAGTGGTTGGTTACCTCCTGGGTTCTATTCCTTTTGGTCTGCTGATAAGCCGACGATTTGCCAAAGTGGACATTAGAAACTACGGTTCGGGAAAAATTGGCTCGACCAATGTGCTGCGTACCGCAGGCAAAAAGGCAGCCCTGCTGTCATTAATTCTTGATGGCACAAAGGGAGCTATGGCAGTATTATTCGCCGCCCTGATATTCGGCAGGAACTACCTGGTAGTGGGGCACTTCGGACTGGGGTTACTGGTTGCCCAGTGTCTGGGGGCTTTAGCGGCAATAGCCGGACATAACTGGTCTATTTTCCTTGGTTTCCGAGGTGGCAGAGGTGTTGCCACCTTTTTCGGAGGCTTAGCAGCTTTGTCGCCGGTGGTGGCACTCTTCGGGGGACAGGTCTTTGTCATCGGCGTCGGTTTGACCAGATTTGCCTCGCTTGGTTCTATCGCCGGAGTAGTCGGCACCTACACCATATTAATCCCGCTCACTATTCTGGACGGCTTCCCCGTCGAGTACCTGGTTTACAGCTTAATCGGCACAATAGTAATTATTTACATGCACCGTGATAATATCTCCAGGCTGCTAGCTGGTAAAGAGCGTAAACTCGGTGAAAAGGTTCAGGCAGTAGACTCACCTCCGATCCAGCAGAGTAAAGGGTAAGATATGCCCAAGATTGCCATCATCGGCACTACTTCATGGGGAATCACTTTAGGCATGGTGCTGGCGCGTAATGGGGTAGATGTCAGCTTATGGGCCAGAACCGAGCAAGAAGCCATCGAACTGGCCGAGGCAGGACCCAACCCGCTCCTGACGAATGGCGTCTGCTTCCCCCCCGAATTATCCATCACCAGCTCACTAAGTGAGGCATTGGCCAAAGCCAAGGCAGTCATCCTGGCGGTGCCTTCTCAAAGCATGCGACAAAATATGAAGCTGGCTGCCGGACATATCAACAAAACAACGCTGATTGTAAGCGCAGCTAAGGGACTCGAAATCGATAGCGGCAAGCGGATGTCACAGGTAATTGCTGAAGAGATTAAGCCGGCTTTTCAGTCTAATATCTGCGTCCTCTCGGGCCCTAATCTTTCCCAGGAAATCCTTAGCGGTTTACCAGCCGCAACGGTAGTAGCCGCTAATGATGAGACCATAACCAGAAAAGCCCAGCGGCTGTTAACCGCACCCAACCTTTGTGTCTTTACCAATCATGATATCATCGGCGTTGAGCTGGGGGGTTCGCTGAAGAATATCATTGCTCTGGGAGCCGGTATAACTGACGGCCTGGGTTACGGAGATAACGCTAAGGCCGCCCTGATGACCCGTGGTTTGACTGAGATGACGGCTCTCGGGGTTGCCCTTGGAGCTAATCCGATTACCTTTGCCGGCCTGACCGGTCTGGGTGATTTGATAGCTACCTGTTCCAGCTCACTGAGCCGCAACCACTACTTTGGCTCAGAGCTGGCTAAAGGACGTTCCGTCAAAGAGATAACAGATTCAATGACCGGCGTAGCTGAGGGAGTAACCACGACGCTGGCAGTCTGGAAAATAGCCAAGCAGATGGGGCTGGCAATGCCGATTACGGAGACAATCTACCGGGTCTTATACGAAGGTGCTGACCTGCGCCAGGCGGTAACTGACCTGATGGGAGCGGAAGCGGCTCATGAGCTAGCCGGCAGAAAGTGGAAGCTATTCTCCGCCCTGAAAGGTCAACGGCTGGCGTGAAGAACGCCCCGTTCTTTAAAGAGCGGTTC
>JACQOM010000099.1 GCA_016202525.1 Chloroflexota bacterium
ACCATCCCCGATGACCACGGTCCAGATAACCAACGAAAATCTGGTCAATCTTGACTGGACAAGGGGGCCAACTGGCACAGGAGAATGGGAAGGCGTCGTTAGCATAGCGCCGCTGACTTTCAAGACCGGGATTGTAGCCGAAAGCTGGACCGTACCCGATGACCAGACCATTATCTACAAAATCCGTAAAGGTATCCACTTTGGTCTTAATCCGAAGAGCGAGGCCAGCCGCCTGGTCAACGGCAGGGAATTGACGGCGGATGATTTGGTTTATTCCACTATGCGGCTCTTTGAAGACATACCGGGTTCGGCGTTGCGTGCCAGACTACAGAAGTTCGAGTGGCCGGTATCAGCCAGGGCGCTTGACAAATACACGGTCGAATTTAAAAGCCAGCCTGGCTATACGACATCGTTATTGTTCACTACCGGTGACTGGGTAACTTTAATCGCTCAGGAAGTGGTCAAGAAATACGGTGATTTGAAGGACTGGAAAGTTACCGTTGGCACCGGACCCTATATGATAGTCGACTATGTCGCGGGGAGCAGCGCTACTTTCATCCGGAACCCCAACTATTGGATGAAAGACCCATTCTTCCCGGAGAATCAACTTCCCTATCCTGACGGGGTTAAATACGTGCGGGTAACGGACATGTCCACCATTGTGGCTGGTTTCCGCACCGGTAAAATCGATAACATCTCCCGGACGATGATTTCCGAAGATGATATGCAAAGCTTGCTCAAGACTCGGCCGGATATGAAGTACCTGAGAACGTTTGAGTACCGCCCGTTTTCCCTTGGTCTTAGGGTGGATAATCCCCAGTTGCCGTGGTATAACCTCAACGTTCGCCGTGCTCTATCCATGGCCATTGACCGGGAAGCGATTTTGAAAGACTACTATGCGGGATATGGGGAGATGATGGTCGGACCGGTGGCGCCTTATAAAGAGTTTATCGGGATGTACACTCCGCTCGCGGAGCAATCCGAGTCAGTTAAGGAACTTTATAAATACCAGCCGGAAAAGGCAAAAAAGCTACTGGCTGAGGCGGGTTACCCTAATGGATTCAAGATGGAAGTAGTTTCTTCAAGCCAGAGTGACATTGACCTGCTATCCGCAGTCAAGTTTTACCTGGCGAAGGTTGGCGTTGACGTACAGATTAAGGTTGTCGAGGATGCTGTTTTTACTGGAATGCAGAGCGGTAGAGCTATCACGCAGGCTGGCTGGGAACGATATAGCGCTCATTTACCCTATGTTTTTGAAAAGTGGAACGTGCCTGCGGGAACGCCGAGCGGCTGGGCGGAGATGAAGGACCCGAAGATTGTTGAACTGAGTAACACTGTCCTCACAAAATACATGGTTAACGAAATGGCAGTCTGGCCAATGATGAAGGAGTTTTTTAAATATACTCTTGAGCAGTCCTGGTACATAATTATGCCTGGAGCAAATAAGTATCTGCCCTGGCAGCCATGGGTGAAAGGTTACAGCGGGGAACAGATGACCGGTTACGGTGAGTATCAGGCTCAAGCCAAGTACCTCTGGATTGACCAGGCACTGAAGAAATCCATGGGGTTTTAGTGGAGAGTATTGGTGAAAAATCAATAAAAGGGGAGGGGAAGAGGGATGAAAAAGAGAAAATTTTGGCTGGTATTGAGCTGTGTGGTGGTTTTATCTCTGGTACTGGCAGCCTGCGCTCAGGCAGTACCAGCGGTACCGACAATACCGACAACCCCGGCGGTGCCAACAACACCGGCGGCACCAAAAACGCCGATAGCGCCGGCAACTCCAGTAGTACCGGCAACTGAGGTACCCAAGTACGGAGGACAGCTTAATCTCGTTGAACAAGTGACTATAACTCAGTATGCCCCGGTTATCTTTGAAACCACCGCACCCCGTACTCTTACCCTGACCAATGGAGTATTGTGGGGAGGGGACTGGACAAAGGGACCGGCTGGCACTAACGAGGCTGCCTGGCTGGCAGCTACCCAGTCGCTTAATGTGAGTACGATGCGGTTGGCCGAGAGCTTTGAGTTAGTCGGTACTGATACCATCGTCTTTCATATTCGTAAGGGGATTCACTATGCCCTCAACCCAGCCAGCGAGGCCAGCCGCCTGGTAAATGGCCGGGAACTAACGGCTCAGGATGTGGCTCGTTCCCTTAATGACTGGTATTTTGATAAGGAGGGTGTCCTCCAGTCCAGATATACCTCCGAGCAACGCCAGGTGTCAATTGAGGCGACCGACAAGTACACGGTTAGAATCAAAGCCAAGCCAGAAATCCTGAGCGCCACATTTTATTGGGTTGGTGAATCCAGCGCTATCTACCCGCCGGAAGTCTATGACAAATATAACAAGATGCGTGATTGGGCGGTTTCCGTTGGCATGGGGCCTTTTATCCTAACGGATGTTGTTCAAGGGAGTTCGGCGACGCTGGTGAGAAATCCCAACTATTGGGAGAGAGACCCGATCGGCCCGGGGAAGGGAAATCAACTGCCCTATCTAGACCGCATCAAGTTTGTGATTGTCGCCGATTCATCTACACGGCAGGCGGGATTCCGTACGGGGAAGATTGACATACTGGCTGGCGCCGGCGCTCATTCGTCTCTTAATGCCGAAGATGCGAAGCTGATGATAAAGAGCCGGCCCGATGTGAAGTATCTCAGCTATATTACCAGGAGTCCGACGTCGATAAGTCTGAGGGTAGACAAGCCGGAGCTGCCCTGGTATAACCTCAAGGTTCGCCAGGCACTGGTTATGGCTATTGACTACAATACTATCATCAAGGACTACTTTAAGGGTGAAGCCGACATGGTTTATCCGGTTGTCCCCTGGCCGGAATATACGGCGATGTATACTCCCCTGTCCAAACAGAGTGAGGTAGTCCGAGATATGTATAGCTACCAGCCGGAAAAGGCAAAGAAGATTCTAATGGAGGCTGGCTATCCTAATGGTTTCAATATCAGCGTGATTACTACAAATACGGCAGTTGATGACCTTACGGTGATGAAAGCCTACTGGCAGAAGATTGGCGTTAACCTGCAGATTGATGTCAGGGAGAATGCTGTCTTCACCTCAATAACCAGCGGTAAGCAGCACAAAGAGGCTGTCGGTGGTACGTTTAATGCTGGCCAACCTTTCAATATAGAGAAGTGGCAGCCGGGTGCTGAGAGTAATACTAGCATGATTAATGACCCCCGTGCCAATGAGGCAATTGCCGTTGAGGTGGCTGATGGCATGTTTAACGAACCCAAGGTTTGGCCGGTGCTGAAAGACTTCTTTAAGTATGCTACCGAGCAGTCCTGGTACATCCAGTTTCCGGCTCCCGCTATCTATAACTTGTGGCAGCCCTGGGTCAAGAATTACCACGGTGAACATTACTCCGGAATCAGGGGTGTGTGGCTTTTCCCAGCTACCTATTCCTGGATTGACCAAGCTCTAAAAAAGTCGATGGGGTTTTAGCCCTGGCCGTTTGACGGGATTTTGTGAAGAGGCTATAATTGATAGTGTAGATAATGGATTGTGTAGGAGCTGCCCCAGGAGGTAAAGTATGTGGTACGGTTGGGCTGGTGCTACATTAGAAGTAGACCTGTCCCGGGGAAGAATCGAGAAAGAGGCCGCTGACCGCAGCCTGCTCGAAACCTTACTGGGTGGCAAAGGCGTAAATGCCAAAATACTGTGGGACAGAGTCCCTCCTGAGGTCGACGCCTACTCCCCTGATAATCTGCTGATAGTCGGCACCGGCGTTCTCACCGGTACTATGGTTCCGAGTGCCAACCGCACTGTGATTACCTTCAAGTCTCCGGTGCTGGGTATCAAGTATTACTGTACCGTGGGTGGTTTTTTCGGCGGCAAGTTGAAGGCGGCTGGCTATGATACCATCGTCTTTTCCGGGAAGTCGCCCACGCCGGTATATTTGTGGATAAATGACGATAAAGTGGAGTTGCGGGATGCCAGCTACCTCTGGGGCAAAGGCAATGAAGAGACCCGCCGACTCATCCAGGAAGAACTGGAAATCGACGACATTGAAATCTTGTCCATCGGCATGGCCGGCGAGAACAGGATTGGTGCCGCCAGTATCGAAGGCAGCTATTCGGTAAGCGCCAGCAGGGGAGGGGGCGGGGCGGTAATGGGGGATAAGAAATTAAAGGCGATTGCCGTTCACGGGACGAAAGACATCAACGTTTTTAACGGCAGCCGCCTGTTCGAGCTGTCCGGGCCGATTCTGGAGCGGTCAATCATAAAAAGAGAAATGCAATGGAAGGAGATGTGGTTGGGGGCGGGACTGGTATCAGGAAATCCAGGTGCGGTGGGCCATTTCAGCGGTGATGTCTCAGCCGAAGTGAAGCAGAAGGTCAAAGAATACGCCAAAATGACCAAGGCTTATTACAAGGGCGTTAAGACCAGAGATGTAGCCTGTTTCAATTGCTCTACGCCGTGTAAACGGGTAATTCCCTTTGAAGGCTATCATGTCGCTGGTAAGTGCCAGTGGAATACGGCCGGTGTTATTAATTCCCAGGTGATGGACCCTGATTACGGGACGAAGTTTTATGCTTTGTGTCAGAAACACGGCTTCGATGATATTTCCCTGTCTCAGTACATCGGCTTTGCCATCGACCTTTTCCGGCGGGGTATCCTGACCAAAGAGGACACCGATGGTATGGAGCTGGCGTGGGGCAATGCTGAAGTAGTCTATAAGCTTATTGACAAGATTGCTCAGCGTGAGGGATTTGGTGGTGTCCTGGCTGACGGTCTTTACCTGGCGGCTCAGCGCATCGGCCGGGGTGCGGAAAATTATACCTATCACACCAAGAAACTGGAGCCATTACCCTTCGATGTCAGGGGGTTACCTCACCGGGCTTTACCCATCGCTACCATCGATAAAGCCGACCGCACCCGGGGGTTAAGCGGGACATACGGGATATGGGAGCGTCCCATGGAAGAAAGGGAGGCTTATATCAATGCCGGTTTTTTCCAGTACCCTGAAGAGTTTAAGAAATATTTCCTGGGTGAATTCGACCCTTCCGGGCGTGATTATGAAGCTATGATTCAGTTCATGTCCTACAATGAGGAAATCCTGGCTCTGACCGATGCTGCCGGATTCTGTTTCTTCTGGACGAATTTCGGGGTGTTCCCGCCGGTAAATAATCGTCCTTTGATGGCTGATTTAATCTCGGCGGCCACGGGCATGGATATCGATGAAGCCGGACTGACCGAGATAGCCCAGCGTATCGGCCATCTGGTGCGCGCCTATAATGTTCGGGAAGGGATAAGGCGTAAGGATGATGATATGGCTGATTCCTTCTATGAAAAGTCAGATAAGCCGCCGTATCGGCAGATTGAACGGGACTTGTTTAATAAGTGGCTTGACCGCTATTATGAGTTGAAGGGGTGGGATAAAGAAGGTATTCCGACCGGGGACTCATTGCATAAGATAGGTCTGGACTACGTGCGGCAAGACCTGGAGCAAAGAGGGATATTAGCGTTGCCGCCTGTTCCCGTATCATCCAGGTAATCGTTCAAAGTGTCAGCCAACGGGCTTGACAATCCTGTAGGTGGAGTCTAAACTTTATCCAATTATCTCAAATTTCTTTCAAGTAGAAGGAGGCGAAATTGCGCAAAAAATTTGTTTGGTTGGTAGTCAGTTGTTTGATGGTATTATCTTTGGTGCTGGCATCCTGTGCTCCGGCATCGACAACACCAACTACCCCGACGACTCCAACAGCACCAACGACACCGGCAGCGCCATCGTCACCAAAGACACCCGCGTTGCCAACAGTTCCGGCAGCACCAACATCAGAAACGCCCAAATACGGGGGTATATTCACCTTTTCCCGGCAAGGAGGGTGGGCATCCGCCTTTGACCCGGCTTTCCGCGCGGGACGAACGACGGTGAATATTGCCTTCTCTCTGGGTAGTGATAATCTAATGACCGGAGACTGGGCCAAGGGGCCCGCCGGAACCGGCGAAGCCGACTTTTTTACCTATACACCTCTGCTTAACCTTCAGGCACCGGCTCTGGCTGAGAGCTGGGAGGTACCTGATAAGGAAACCATTATCTATCATCTCCGTAAAGGAGTGCATTACGCCCTCAATCCGAACAGTGAGGCCAGCCGTCTGGTAGGCGGCAGGGAGTTGACCGCCGATGATGTGGTCTTTACCATCAAGCGGAACTATGATACCCCCGGAGCTTTTTTCCAGGCCAGGATGACGCCTCCAGAGTTTCCGGTATCGGTGACGGCGCCCGATAAGTATACGGTGCTCATTAAGGGTAATCCGGAAGGCTTGCAGGGACTGTTTGAGGCTACTTATAGTTATCTGGCTCCTTATCCGCCTGAAGTAGTCAAAAAATATGGAGACTTATCGAACTGGAAGAACCATGTCGGTACCGGCCCATTTATGCTGGTGGACTATGTTGAAGGTAGTACGGCGACCTTTATCCGGAATCCCAACTACTGGATGAAGGACCCTATCGGTCCGGGAAAGGGAAACCAGCTACCGTATCTGGATGGCGTCAAACACCTTGACATAATCGATATCTCGACACGGCGGGCAGCGCTACGGACGGCTAAGGTCGACCATCAGGACAAGATTCCTTTTGAGGATGCCGGACTTTTGATGAAAACCAGCCCTCAGCTAAAATACCGGAGTGAACCTACTCCCACTCCGCTGGCTGTATTCATGAGGACAGACAAGCCGGAGCAACCGTGGCATGATGTCAGGGTGCGGCGGGCACTGCAGATGGCGTTAGATATGCAGACAATAAAAGACAGTTACTTCAAAGGTAGTGCTGACCTGCTTTCTTATCCGGCGGGTAACTTCCCCATGTACAAAGCCCACCAGACTCCGCTTAATGAGCAGTCGGCGATAGTCCAGGAGATGTTCAGCTATAAACCGGAGAAAGCCAAACAGCTTCTGGCTGATGCTGGGTTTCCTAAGGGCTTCAAGATGAATGTAATTACCCTGGCCGAGAATGTAGACCTGCTGTCGGTAGTTAAAGATTACTGGGCTAAAATCGGTGTTACCCTGGAAATCGAGGTCAAAGAAAGAGGCGTCTTTGCTTCTATAGAAACCAACCGGACGCATAAAGAGGGCATGTTCAAGAATTCCTCCATTACCACGCCTTACGCCTGGCATGACTACCAGCCGATGGACCCCGCCAATTCCAGCATGATTGACGACCCCGTGCTGAATAAAGCACATGCCGAGTTCAAATCGTTCTACGTATTCGATGAACCTAAGGCGGCAGCCATAGTGAAAGAAGCTTACAAATATGTCCTGGAGCAAGCCTATGTGACTTCATTGCCGGGACCGTGGACTTATTCAATGTGGTGGCCCTGGGTGAAGAATTATCACGGTGAATGGATTGTCGGTTATACTCTGACCAACAATTTCCCTACCTATATCTGGATTGACCAGAGCCTGAAGAAATCAATGGGATTTTAGGCGCATCGGTCGAATAGCCGTAAAGAGGGGCTGGTATCAACTACCAGCCCTTTTCTTTGTTAAGTTACCCCCAAACAGCAGAAATTATTTGGATGTAAACCGAACAACGGGTTTGACAACTCTGTAAAGAAAAGGATAGACTTTAGTCCTAATATATGAGATTACTTTAACAATAGCCTACTAGTTCCCAATTTCCGGGTTCAGGAGTTGAGATGAAGGCACGGCAACCGCTATTAGTCAATATATGTAACGGTAGCTGGTGCCTTTTTGTTTCTGGTGAACGAAATAGTTTTGGAGAGGTGACGATTATAAGAAACTATCAGATTCAAATTAAATCTTAAGGAAATAATAAGGAGGGGAAATGAAAAATAAGGTTATCTGGTTATTGTTCAGTGGTCTGGTAGTATTGTCTCTTGTGTTGGCGTCCTGTGCTCCGGCAGCGCCAACGCAGCCCGCCGCACCGGCGAAACCGGCTACCCCGGCGGCACCAACCACACCGACGACCCCAACAGCACCAACGACACCAGCCGCGCCGGCCGGACCGGCGATGGTAAAAGACTCATTAGGCCGGCTGGTGGAAAAGCCTAGGTATGGTGGGATATTTACCATCCCCCTGGACCGCGATGTAGAGGGCATGACTCTAACTTTTAACTCCCCTCAGTCAGCCGATACCATGAAGATAACTCATGAAAGAATGCTCACCGGGAATTTCCTCCTGGGACCAAGCGGTAGCGGTAAAGTTTCCTGGCAGTTCAGTATCGATAATCTTGACCCGCAGGTTGGTCAGTTAGCTGAGAGCTGGGAAATACCTGATGACCAGACCATCATATTACACATACGGAAGGGGGTTCACTGGCAGCTTAATCCGTATCTGAAGGAAGCCAGTGCGTTGGTGGGCGGAAGGGAGTTTACCGCCGCTGACGCTGTGTTTTCCATAACCCGTGTGTACGGGCATGCTAAGGGATATCTCAATACCAGAGTGCGTGCCGAAGAGAAGCCAGTAAGTGTAACAGCGCCGGATAAGTATACGGTTGTTATCAAGACTGTCCCGGGATGGTCGGCCACGGTATCCGGTTATTTACATTACAACAATACCTTTAATCCTGATGTGATACAGAAATTCGGTGACCAGGCTGAGTATGACTGGCGTAATCACATTGGTACCGGGCCATTTATGATATCAGACGTAGTACCGGCCAGTTCTTACACTTTCGTCAGGAATTCTAATTACTGGGGTAAGCATCCGCTTTTTCCGGAGGACACCATGCCCTATCTGGACGGTGTCAAATACCTAATCATAACCGATGTTTCCACGCGGATGGCGGCACTGCGGACGGCTAAAGTCGACCACGGCGGAGCTGCCAGGAGTACCGTTTCCCTGTCAAATGCCGTGACTATTCTGGCGCAGAAGCCGGAGTTGAAATATGTTGAAACTATCAACAGGTATCCGCTGGTAATGATTCTCAAGGTAAATAACCCGGCGATACCCAGCTATGACAAGAGGGTCCGCCAGGCGATAGCTATGGCTATAGACCACCCGTCGATAGTTAAAGATTTATATGGCGGCAGAGCTTCACTATTAAATTATCCGATAATGCCGGCGGGGGAGTTCCTTTCGATGTATACTCCGCTCGAACAACAGCCGGAGATAGTCCAGCAGATGTACGGGTACAATCCGGACAAGGCTAAGAAATTACTGGCTGACGCTGGTTATCCCAATGGCTTTAAGATGGAACTGGTTACGCTGACCGATTATACCGACCAGGCAAGCGTTATAAAGGACCATCTGTCTAAAGTGGGTATTGTTGTTGATATTCAGGTCAAGGAGAGGACTGTTTTTACTTCGCTAACTAACGCCAGGAATCAGAAAGATGCTGTTCTTACTACCGGGACCAGCACATCACCCTTTGCTTTCCAGGCATTTTCGCCGGAAGATTTGAACAATATCGGTGGGATTAACGACCCGGTGGCCAACGAGACCTGGGCGAAATTTAAGCCGATTGAGCTGACCGATAGAGCAAAAGCTGAAGCGATAATCAAGCCCTTCTTTGTCTATGCGCTGGAGCAGGCTTGGCATATCCAATATCCTGACCCGCATGAATTTCTTATCTGGTGGCCGTGGGTGAAGACCTATAATGGCGAAGTAAGTGTTGGCAGGAGCGCCAACTACAATTTCATTCCCTATCTCTGGATTGACCAGACGTTAAAGAAGAAGATGGGATACTAATTCGATAATCAGTGCTGCTGGGGATTGATAGCCTGACTGTTGACTGTCTCAGCAGCTAAGGAGGATAAGATGAGACCATGGGAAAAGATTATGCCGGCGGCTGATTGGGCTTTATATCAAAAACTAAAGTACGGCGCCAGGCAAAAGTATGGCGTTAAACCGGCGCTGCTCATCATCGATGTCACCAGAGGCTTCGTCGGTTCCAGGTCGATGCCGGTGATGGAAGCTGTCGACGAATATAGCGCCAGTTGCGGTGAAGCCGCCTGGGTAGCCCTCGATAGTATCAAGAAACTATTGGCGGCTTGCCGTGCCAACCACATTCCGCCGATATTTACGGCTAATGATGCGGTGACACGCCAGTTCTGTACCGGTTCGACCAAACCGCCGGGCGGGTCATCCAAAACTGTCAAATCAGTTGACCTGAAGGCACGGCTGGAAGGGTACGAAATCGTTGATGAGATTGAGCCTCTGCCTTCGGAACTGGTGATAGGCAGTAAGACCAAAGCCAATGCCTTCTTCGGGACGCCTCTGCTCTCATGCTTGCGGTCGATGGGAATCGATTGTTTGCTGGTGGCCGGTTGTACTACCTCAGGTTGTGTGCGTGCCAGCGTTGTCGATGCCTGGGCGAACGGATTTCCTTGTTTTGTGGTGGAAGAATGCGTTTTCGACCGGTTCGAGATGTCCCATCTGGTCAGTCTCTTCGACCTGAACGCTAAATATGCCGATGTCATTACCATGGAAGAGGCGCTTGGCTATGTTGCCAGGGTGGGGACTGGCTCCAAGAGTTATGCCCGCTTGTAGGCGTTTTAGAAGAATCTGAATAAGAAGGGGGATTTTATGGTGAAATACAGCTCCCCAATGAAGGAGAAGCTGGCTGCAGCAATGCGTATCATGGTGAATGAGGGGCTGATTGAAAATTCGGGTCATATCAGTTGCCGGATTCCCGGCACCGATAATATCTGCGTTCTGGGACATATTCATTCGGAGGGTCACGTCTTGCGGGATACGGCCCCAGCCGATTTTCACGTTGTGAATCTGGATGCTAAAGTGGTGGAGGGAGAGCATGAGACTGTGGGGGAAATCTATCTGCATACGGAGATTTACAAGGTCCGCAGTGATGTTAAGTCGGTTCTCCATGCTCATCCTCCCGTCACCATAGCCCTGAGTATTGCCGGAGTCCCGGTATCGGCTGTCTATGTAGGTGCCGGTGGGACTGTCTTTGGCTCCGGGATACCTATCTATGAATCATCGACCCATATCAATAGGCCGGAGGATGGCAAAAAGCTGGCGCAACTCCTGGGAGACCAGATGGCAATCATGATGAGAGGACACGGTGCGGTCACCGTCGGCGCCAGTATCGAGCAAGCGTGCAATATAACGCTTAATATGGAGAGGTCGGCTAAATTGATGCTTATGGCAGCTCCGTTCGGTAAGGTGAAACCTTTCCTGCCGGCCAAAGAACTGGCCGAACGCAGCCGCAGAGACAGGGCTGATTCAGAAGAATCCCGTCAGGTTTTCTGGGATTACTGGGGAGGCAGGCTGCCCAAATAAATGTCTTAGGAAGCTTAAAAACACGGGGTTGAGCCAGAAATTAAGGAGGGGTTAAATGATAATCGATGCCCATGCGCATATCGTGCCCAGTAAGTATTTCGACCGTCTGATTGCCAAGGGTGGCCAATGGGTAAAGAAAAGGGCCGAGCAGTTCTCAGAGACGGCACGGAAGAAACCTTACTACGACCAGGTGCCCTGGCGACTGGAACATCTTGATAAGAATGGTATCGATTTTCAGGTGGTGACACCGCAGCAACTCTGGGACTGCAATCTGGTGCCTGGTGGTATTGCTACCCAGCTGGCTTATGCCCGGGTGTTCAATGAGGGTATGGCCAGTCTGATGGAGGAGTCTAAGGGACGGCTGATTGCGGCGGGTACTGTTCCGTTAGCTGGCATGGAGCAGGGTGGCCGGAAGGAGATGGAACGGGCCATTAAGACGTTGGGTTTGAAGGCGATTAATTCTCTATCGAATATCGATGGAAAGCCACTGGACTCGTTCGAGCCTTTCTTAGCTTATGCCGCCGAGCTGGACGTTCCGGTCTATTTCCATCCCAGAAATCCGGTAAGCTCAGAGGGTCGCCCTTATGAAGCCGACTATGACATGGTGCACAATCTGGGCTGGCCCTATGAAACGGCGCTGATACTATCCCGTCTGGTCTTCTCCGGTATTATGGAACGCTACCCTAATCTTAAGGTAGTGAACCATCATCTCGGGGGACTTATTCCCTTCTTTATGGGGCGTAGTGAGGAGACTTATGATGCCGGGAGTCTGGATAATCCTGGCGGGCGGCGGGCTCCGGTTTTTGCCCAGGGTGGTGGTCCGGTGCCCGGGAAGCTGCTGGATTATTTCCGCCGTTTCTATTATGATACTGCTGTTGGTGGCAGTGTCCCTGCCACCAGGTGTGCCTATGAGGTATTCGGCGCTGATTCCATTGTCTTTGGCACGGATTACCCGGCCGGGCCGGGAGGGCAGGATGGCGACTACAGACTGGCAACATATCCCAAGGTAATCGATGCCTTGCATCTTCCGGCTAAGGATAAAAAGAAGATTCTGGCCGATAATGCCCGCAAGATGCTGAAGTTGGACTGATTCCCGTATCGGGTAAAAATATATATAGATAAGGAGAGAGACAAAATGAAAATAATCGACCTGACAATGCCGCTTTATGAAGGGATGCCAAGCGGTCACGGACATCCGGCTTTCAAGAGCCATCCGATATGGCCGGAGCCTTTCAAGATACAAATGACCGGCGGGACAACTG
>JACQOM010000102.1 GCA_016202525.1 Chloroflexota bacterium
CGGCCGATTACCGACGGACTATGCCCGGAAAAGATTAGACCTGCCTCCCGTGAAAATCAGCGAGCAGATTGAAAAAATTACCGTCAGGGCCAGCCGGGGTATCTTCAAGAACGCCTTGCAGGTCGGCATTCCTTATAAAGACAAGCTAAAAGGGCCTGATAACGCCGCCGCCGTTGGCGCATTCTGTGACCCTGCCAGGAAGCTGGAGCAATTCGCCGACTTAAACGAAGAGAAGGTTCGAGAAGCGGCTACTCTACTCAGGGCGGGCAAGGTCAATGTTATCCCCGACTATGAATGGGATGAAATCAGAATCGAAGCTGAAGTTATTACCAGCGACAGCCCCGCCATAGCTATCATCCGCAAGGAACATACCAATATCGCCCATATCAAGGTTAACGGGGAGCCTGTATTCGACAAACCCGAAACGCCGGAGGAAATCGATAAATTGGCCGGCTTGCAGCGATTAGGCGACTTTATCGACATTATCGAAGAGTATTTACCCCGGCAAGTTAATGGAAAAAGTGCCGCAGTCAGGATTGAGAAAGCCCTGAAGACCAACTATCAAGCGCTGTTAACCGCCGAGAGCACATTTTCAGAACTAGGCAGGAAGAGCCTCGGCATGGCTATCAAGAACTCCATCAGAGAAGGCGCTTTGAGCCGTGATTATGTAAATTTAGCCAGGGAGAAAGTCAGCCTGGCGGTAGAGGGGAGAATGGCTGGCTTTAATATGAAAGTAATGACCTGCGCCGGCTCAGGCAACCAGGGGCTGGTGGCAACCCTGCCCTTAATAATAGTCGCCCTGGCGGAGTTTACCAGGAAGTACCCGGAGCAGGAGAGCCAGCCAACCTCACCGCTGGAAGTGATGCAAGCCAAAACCCCTGCCGACTGGCAAAGGTTAATCAGGGCTACCGGCCTGGTCTATTTAATCGCCAACTATATGAGCCTGAATTCGGGCAGATTATCCGCCTCATGCGGTTGTGATACCACTGCCGGCATCGGTGCCACTGCCGGAATTGCCTACTTTCTGACGCCAGATTCGGCTGAGAACCGGATTGGCATTATCGGACAGGCGATAAACAACATGGGCGGGAGCATTATCGGGATGGTCTGTGATGGCGGCAAAGAAGGCTGCGCCCTGAAAGCGGCGGCCGCTACCGGCGTCGCCGTGGAAAGCGCCCTGCTGGCTTGCCGTGAGCCTGAATTAGCCTATATCAACGGTATTGTCAATAAGGATGCCCTGATTACCTTACAGCATATCAGCGGCATATCCCGTGCCATGAAAGACGCCGATAGGAAAATCATCGAATTCTTGCAGGATACGCCTTCCCCACCTTAACACACGTAGACAAGGTATGCTATAATACGAACAGTGAGTTATAAAGAGAGATTACTCATGTCATGGTAAGCATCTGGCAATGTTTACCATGAAAATAAGCAAATATGAGCTAAACTTCCCTAACTTGAATTATACCATAGTTAGGAGGGTTTATCATGTCTAATAGTGGTAATGGTCATAATGGCTGGCGGACACAGCCAATGTATAGCTTCAGTGAAGCAGCTCATTTGGCTGGCGTATCCACTCAAACCGTCCGCAATTGGCTTTTCGGCTATTCTGTTGACAACCACCTAGTGTCCCCACTTTTCCAAACATCATCAGAACAAAGCCCATTCTGCTCGTTCCTTCAACTCATAGAAATAGTCGTAGCTGCGAGGTTCAGGAAGTCAGAACATACGTCTTTCCAAACCGTAAAGCGAGCTTACGACAATGCACAAAAGGAATGGGAGCTTGATTACCCATTTGCTCATTTACGGCTTAAATCGTTAGGCGGACATATCGTCCGTATAATTTCAGGCGACACCAGTCTCCAATCAGTGGATAATTTGAACCAATGGACTCTCCCAGGCTTGGTGACAGAAACGCTTGAACAATTGGAATATGAATTGGAATTAGCAGCCAAATGGTATCCAGTCGGTAAGAAGATTCCGATTGTGGTAGACCCTCGTATAAGTGCTGGGTTACCAGTTGTTGAGGGTCGAGGAGTGACAGTTCAGGCCATACTTAAGCGTTTTGATTCAGACCAAAAGATTAGCTTCATAGCAAAGGACTTTGAGCTTAAAGAAAGTACTATAGAAGATGTGGTGCGTTACGGGAGGAAAGTACTCACAGGAGTAAGAGACCCTCTTGATAGTACTCTGCGATGAGAACGTAGGGACCGGTGTTCCAAGGGCACTTACGCTCGTTGACTATGATGCGCATGCCTTAGTGGATATGACGTGGGGCGGATGGCAAGATGTGAGATGGCTCCCTTTTGCTGGTCAAAAGGAATGGTTGGTGTTTAGCGATAATAAGAAGATGCTACATGTACCCAGCGAGCGAGCAACCATTATCAAAGAGAAGGTTGGCATTGTGTTTCTAACTAATGGGGAGGAGCACCCCGCAAAGGTACTGAGATTGTTGCTGACAAAATGGGAGGCACTTCAATTGCTCTGGGATACTACTGAAAGACCATTCGCTTGGTTCTTATATCCTAACGGACACCTAGTCAGAAAATACAAAGATTACCAACTTTAATATTGACACAAGCAAAGTTATTGGAGTTAGGATATTGGCTAGCTTCTTCCCAGATTTGAAAGACAGGACAGCAAAAGAGATAGAAACG
>JACQOM010000103.1 GCA_016202525.1 Chloroflexota bacterium
ATGCCGAAATCATCGATATGGCCTGGCAATTCTTCCGCTCGATGAAATTTCAACACCTGTCGCTGAGCCTGAATAGCATCGGCTGCAAAACATGCCGTCCGGGATACCTCACCGCCCTGAAAGACTACTACGCCAAATACACTGATAAATTATGTGCCGATTGCAAAGTCAGACTGGCCCGTAACCCGTTACGCCTTCTCGACTGCAAAGAGAGGTCATGCCAGCCGATAGCTGACTCAGCTCCCAGGAGCGCCGACTACCTTTGCCAGCCATGCGCCGAACACTTCAGCCAGTTACAGCGATGTCTCGGTTTACTGAAAATCCCCTTCTCCGTAAACCACCGTCTGGTCCGCGGCTTGGACTACTACACCAGGACCGTATTCGAGGTCCAGCCGGAGGTAGAGGGCGGGCAGAGCACCATCGGGGGTGGGGGAAGATATGACGACCTCATCGAGGGACTGGGCGGCAAACCCACACCGGCCATCGGCTTTGCGACCGGTATCGAGCGCATAATATCCAACCTGAAAAAGCAGGATATCACCGTCCCACCAATACTCGGGCCGCAGGTCTTTATCGCCTATGCAGGCGATGCTGCCAAGGATGAGACGATAAAGCTGGCATCCATACTGAGACGAGCTGGCATTGCAGTGATAGAAGCTATTGGCAACAAGAGCCTGAAAGCCCAACTGAGGCAGGCCAATACGCTTGGTATCCGTCACGCAGTTATTATCGGCGACGATGAGATAAGAACAGGCACCGTAATACTGCGAGACATGGCTGCCGCCAATCAACTGACTCTTCCTGTCAATGACAACTATGCCAGTATTTATACTTACATCGTCTCTCAGGCGAGCAGAGGCTGAATTTTCCCACACTCAAGCGCTCTGGTGATACCGAATAGAGCTGTTATTTCAATGCGCTACGCCACGCTAACCCGGTTGAGCCACGGTGATTGAAATATGTTCCATAACGGCATCATTCATATCAATAAATCTCAAAGAATGGAATAAACAGGCAAAAATACACCTTACCAAAACTTGCAAAATCCAAAATGACCGTTTATGATATGGGTTGCCACTAAACTTTGGTCTATCCTATCGGCTAAACAGATTTTTCTTCAGTTAATATCAAATAAAACCAAGAAGGAGGGGAAATGGACTTTACCAGAATTATTTACGAAACTGTGGAGCCAGGAATTGCCAAGATTACCATGAACCGCCCGGAAATGCGTAACGCGCAGGATGACCTTATGCAATGGGAAATGCAGCAGGCTTTTCTTGATGCTGATATCAATGATGATATACGCGTAATAATCTTTGCCGGCGCCGGCAAAGACTTTTCCTCCGGGCACGATATGAGCGGCATGAGGAGAGAAGGCGGCAAAAGACATGAAGCCCCCGACGATTCGATAATCGGCCGGGCCGTAGCCAACAAGATGACCGGCATCGAACATTCTTTAAAGCGAGAGGACCACATCTACTTAAACTCCCACCGACTTATCCGCAACTTGAGCAAGCCGGTCATCGCCATGGTGCAGGGCAACTGCCTGGCCGGGGCTTTAATGACCTGCTCCATGTGCGACCTCGTCGTCGCCTCAGAAGATGCCAAATTTGGCGACCCCGTGGTCAGAATGACCCCGGCCGGCGTTGAAATCCTCTTTCATCCCTATGACTTCGGCTTCAGGAAAGCAAAGGAAATGCTTTGGACCGGAGACCCTCTTAGCGCACAGGACGCCTTCCGCGTCGGCTTTGTCTACAAGGTAGTCCCCAGAGAAAAGCTGGAAGAGGAGACGATGAACCTGGCGCGAAGAATCGCCATGAACATGCCCGTGGCCGTCAGCTTCACCAAAAGGTCGATTAACTTCGCTTGGGATGCCATGGGACAACAGTTGGCCTGGGACTATCATCTGATAATCCACCAGATGTCCCACTTCAGCGACGAAGCCAAGCGATGGCGTGAAGAGAGAGCCAAGGCAACCAATAAGGGCGGAGTTAGAGAAATGCTCAAAGCCCGTGATGAAAAGTTCAAGTCTTGAGGAAGTTATTAAGTCCCTAACCTAAGAAAGTGAGCAAGAAAGGAGGGCAACATGAGGAATTATAAAAGGATACTTTACCATACAGTCGAGCCGGGCATCGTCAAGATTACCATGAACCGCCCGGAAAAGCGCAACGCGGAAGACCCGCTGATGCTGGAAGAAATGCAGGATGCCTTTATCGAAGCCGATATCGATGATGATGTCCGCGTCATCATTTTTGCCGGAGCCGGCAAGGACTTCTCCGCCGGCCATGACATGAGCTCCGGCCAGTCCGGCAGTGACCGGTCACCGGCCCCGGAAGACACCATAATGAGACGGTACATGGACACCAAGATGACCGGCCTCGAGAGGACACTAAGGGACGAGGACTATCATTTCAAATACCAAGCCTACGCCATGCGGGATGTGAGCAAACCGACCATCGCTATGGTGCAGGGCAACTGCCTGGCCGGCGGCTGGATGAATGCTTCTATGTGCGACCTCATCGTTGCTTCAGAGGATGCCAGGTTCGGCGACCCCGTGGTCAGAATGGGACCGGCCGGTCTCGAACTCCTTTTCCACGTCTATGATGTCGGCTTCAGAAGAGCCAAAGCAATGCTCTGGACTGGCGACCCCATCACTGCCCCGGAAGCCTTTCAGGTCGGACTTGTCTACAAGGTCGTCCCCCGGGAAAAACTGGAAGAAGAAACGATGAACCTGGCACGAAGAATCGCCATGAATATGCCGGTAGCCGTCAGCTTCACTAAGAGGTCAATCAACTTTGCCGCCGATGCCATGGGACAAAGGTTGGCCTGGGACTACCATCTGCTGATTCACCAGATGTCCCACGCCAGCGATGAGTCCGCCAGAATCCGGGCGACCAGGGCCAAGGCGCTGCAGGAGGGCGGTGTCAAGGAATGGCTCAAAGCCAGAGACGGAAAGTTCAAGACTGGAGGCAATTACTAATCCTGTCTAAGTCGAAAAACTTCGTCTGGTCAGGACTTGTAGAATTTGAAACGACAGTTTATAATAGGTAATGCGGCTAAAATTAGACTGGTCAATCCTGCCACGGGAAAGTCTTTTAGCTAGTATAAATAAACAGAAAAGGAGAGGGAATGAGGAATTTCAAGAGGATACTTTATGAAACAGTCGAGCCCGGTATTGTCAAAGTTACCATGAACCGCCCTGAAAAACGCAACGCGGAAGACCCGCTGATGCTGGAAGAACTGCAGGCGGCATTTATCGAAGCCGACATCGATGATGATGTCCGTGTCATTCTTTACGCCGGGGCAGGTAAAGACTTCTCCGCCGGCCATGATATGAGCGGCAAGGGAGAGGACGCCGCCGATGGAACGATAATGCGGCGCTACATGGATAGCAAGCTAACCGGTATCGAAAAGAGCCTCAGAAGGGAAGACTACCAGTATTACAACCAGGCGCTGTATATGCGCAATGTCAGCAAACCCACCATCGCCATGGTGCAGGGCAACTGCCTGGCCGGAGGCTTGATGAATGTTTCTATGTGCGACCTTGTCGTTTGTTCAGACGATGCTAAATTCGGCGACCCCGTGGTCAGAATGACCCCCGCAGGGGTTGAGGTACTGTTCCATCCCTATGATTTCGGCTTCAGAAAAGCCAAAGCAATGTTATGGACCGGCGACCCCCTCACCGCCCAGGAAGCCTTTAATTGCGGCTTCGTCTACAAGATAGTCTCCAGAGAACAGCTGGAAGAAACAACGATGGACCTGGCACGCAGAATCGCCATGAACATGCCGGTAGCCGTCAGTTTCACCAAGAGATCAATCAACTTTGCCGCCGATGCCATGGGACAGAAACTCGCCTGGGACTACCATATGTTGATTCACCAGATGTCCCACTTCAGTGATGAAGCCAAGAGATGGCGCGAGGAGAGGGCCAAGGCGCTGGAAAAGGGCGGAGTCAAAGAGATGCTCAAGGCACGAGACGGTAAGTTCAAATAAAGTAGGCACTACCGGTCTTTAGCCAGTTAAACTTTCAAGCTGCAAAAAAGAAGGGGCGAAGCCAATAATGTTCGTCCCTTCTCCATTTTCCCGGATAAACAAGAAACCTCTAGGGACACCTCATCTCAGGCATGACCAGTAATCTTTAAGCTGCCGCTTCACTTCCTCGATGACTTTTTCCGACTCCTGCAGTGATGAATCAGGACTGAATCTTTGAGGAATAGGTTCCGGCTCAGCTATTTCCAGCTCGATACCAGCCAGTCCGCAAATCAAAGCCAGCCAGCCGTAGGGCAGTACCTTTTCATTATAACCGGAAGCAATCAGGTCGATAGTTCTGCCATCGCAAATTTCTGCCATCTGCCCTACCTTCTCTCCAATCATCCTGAAGCCGCTCACCGGCAGCCCCAGGTTGGTCAGCCCATCGGCAAAATGAGGGTCTGTGCCGCCATTACGGATAATAATTTGAGGTTTGAATTCCTTCACTACCGGCTCGACAATAGCTTCAAAAGCCAGACGGTAAGAATTCTCGCTGGCATAGGACGGCATGGGAATATTGATGTTGAAGCCCCGGCCGTTACCAGAGCCAATTTGGTCGGCGAAACCTGTCCCGGGATAGAGAGTTCCCGGGTCCTGGTGAAGGTCGATAAATAAGACCTTAGGCTCCTGATAAAAGTACTCGCTGGTGCCATTGCCGGCATGGGCATCGGTATCCAGGATAAGGATTCTATCTAATTTGTACTTTTGCAGCAGATACGCGCCGCAGAAAGCCACATCGTTATAAAGACAAAACCCTTCTCCGTAGGACGGCTTGGCATGGTGCAGTCCCCCGCCAATAGATACCACCTTTTTGAATTTGCTTCCTTGCACCAAATCGCAAGCCATCTTAGCCTGCCCGATAATCAAGCGTGCGGCTTCTTCCAGCTTTCCCGGCCTTCCCGCTGGCTGGTTATCCCCGCTGTGAAACCGGAAGAACTGGCCGGGGTAACTCAAACTGAGATTGGCCGCCCGGTAATAACCTCTAGTGAAATCGATATATTCTTGCCGGCAGATTAAGAGCAAATCCGCATCGGTTGCTGGCTGCGCTGCCAGAATCCGGTAATTCTCATCCTCAGGCAGATTCTGCGACAAAAATTTACGGAACTTCTCATAGCGGTCGCCCCGAAAAGGGTGGCCCGGTCCAAAATCATATTCCTTTAATTCCGGACGGTACAGAATGGCAAACATATCTTTGCTCCTTTGTGAGTAATAAAAAACGAGAGATGGTTCTTGCCCATCTCTCGACTATCAATCAGGACTGCATTATCGTCCCCTTGGCAATGAATTTCCGCTCACTACCGCATTTTCTTTTCACAATCCCGGC
>JACQOM010000001.1 GCA_016202525.1 Chloroflexota bacterium
ACGAAAAGGGGCACGGATAATACTGACCAACCCGGACATGCTGCACTTCGGTATCCTGCCCAATCATCATTTATGGTCGAAGTTGCTCCAAAATTTGCGGTATGTGGTCATCGATGAAGCCCATATCTATCGTGGAGTTTTCGGTTCCCATGTCGCCGGCGTGCTGCGTCGTCTGCGCCGCCTGTGTTACCTGTACGGCTCAAACCCGCGTTTCATCTGTTGTTCGGCGACTATCGCTAATCCTGGGGAGCATGCGGAAAAGCTGGCCGGTTTACCTTTTGCCGTGGTCGATAATGACGGCTCTCCGCACGGCGGGAAGGATTTTGTCTTCTGGAATCCGCCGATTATCGACGAAGCGAAGGCTACCCGCCGTAGCGCCAATAGTGAGGCAACCATCTTGTTTACCGAACTGGTGCAGCAGAGTATTCGTACTTTGACGTTTACCCGTACCCGCCGTCTGACCGAGGTGATTTATACTTATTCGCGGGACAGGTTAACTGAAGTCGCCCCTGGTCTGGCTGGACGAATCAAGGCTTACCGGGCTGGTTATCTACCTCAGGAACGGCGCCAGATAGAGCAGGAGCTATTCGGTGGGCAACTTCTGGGGGTGGTCGCCACGGTGGCTCTGGAGCTTGGTATCGATATCGGTGACCTGGAGGCAACGGTGCTTACCGGCTATCCGGGCAGCATTGCCAGCACCTGGCAGCAGGCGGGCAGGAGCGGCCGGGGCAGCGAATGGTCGCTGAGTTTTCTTATCGGTATGGATAATCCTCTCGACCAGTATTTTATGCGTCACCCGGACTTCTTTTTCGAGAAAAACTTTGAGAATGCACTGGTTAACACGGAGAACCACTATATTTTGCGTGCCCATCTGTTGTGTGCTGTCTGGGAGTTGCCGCTGACCGGTAATGACGAGAAATTCTTCGGCCCCAGGCTGACTGAGGAAAGGGCCGGGTTGGAAAATGAGGGTATGCTCCGGAAACGCCGCGGGAGGTGGTATCTCTCTCCGTCGATTTCTTATCCGGCTCAGGCAGTCAATATCCGGGCTACCTCCGGAGAAAATTTTGTTGTTATCGATACCACTTCTAATGCTCTGCTGGAGACGGTGGAAGCCAGCGTCGCCTTTTTCCAGATTCATCCCGGGGCTATCTATCTCCATCAAGGGGAATCATATCTGGTTACTGAGCTTGACCTGGCTGCCCGTACCGCCTATGCCGAACCGACGACTGTCACCTACTACACTCAAACTAAAGAAATCGAGGACTTGCGTATTACCAAAGTAACCCTTAATAAGAGCTGCCGGGGAGTGAATGTGTATCTGGGTGAAGTGGAGGTTACCAATACCGTCGTCGGCTTTAAGAAGAAGGCACAGTTTACCGAGGAGGTTATCGGTGAGGAGGCGCTGGAACTGCCGCCGCAGCACTTTCCCACAGTGGCTCTGTGGTTCGATATGCCAGACAGAGCAGTTGCCCGGGTGAAAGAGGCTCAAAGGGACTTCCCCGGTGGCTTACATGCCGTCGAGCATGCAGGTATCGGTATACTGCCGTTATTTGCCCTGTGCGACCGTAATGACATCGGTGGCCTGTCTACTGTTCTTCATCCTGATACCGGCCGTGCCCAGATATTTATATATGATGCCTATCCCGGCGGCATCGGCATTGCCGAGAGGGGTTTCGACCTTATAGAAGAACTGTGGCAGGCGACTCTTAAGACTATTATCGAGTGTCCTTGTGAAGAGGGCTGTCCCAGTTGTATCCAGTCGCCCAAGTGCGGCAATAACAATAAGCCTCTGGATAAAGAGGCCGCCCGTATTTTACTGGAAGGGCTGCTCTATATTTCTAGCGGAGTTTAGCTCAAGGAGGAGACTATGCCATCCATCAGCGGAGCCAAAATTATTCGTTGTGCCGTCTTTAGCTTTAAGCCGGAGGTGACCGAAGCCCAGAGGAAGGAATCCTTGCGGGCGGCTCAGGTCTGGACGCAGGTTCCCGGCGTGTTGGCTGTGGAGCAGGGGCCTTGCTTGGGGGAATGCCCGCCATACCAATACATGCGCCTCATTTACTATGCCGATGCGGCTGCCCGCGCCCGACTGCTGGCACATCCCATCCATGACCACTGGGCGGAGCTCACCCAGCCGCTAACTCTGAAACACATGGGTTTTGCCATAGCGGTGGAGTAGTGGCCAAAACAAAACGGTGCGGCTCTGACTACGCCTGAATTTTCTCAAAGAGATAGCTGCCAATGCTTAACAAAAAAATTGTAAGGGCAATGATAATGATAAAGTCAGTGGTGATTCCGAAAGTACTCACGTTTATCAGCGCGCCCCTTAACCCATCGATACCGTATGTCAGCGGGTCTATTCTGGTAACAATCTCCATGACAGTGGGTAATCCCTGAAGCGGGAAGAGTGCCCCGGAGAGGAAAAAGATTGGCATCACCAGGAAATTCATAATCAGCTGAAATCCCTGCATATCTTCAATCCTGGAGGCGATGGCAACCCCGAGAGATGTGAAGATGACTGCGACAAGAATGGTAAATAAAGCGGCCACGGGCAACATCAAGGGGTTATGGAATCTAAAACCGATAATAAGCGCCAGAATGAAAACAACCAATCCCTGAAATACGGCTACGGTTGCTCCGCCAAGGGTCTTCCCCAGCATTAATTGCCATCTAGGAACCGGGGCGACCATCGTCTCTTTGAGAAAACCGAATTGCCTGTCCCAGATAAGGTCGATTCCAGAAAAAACAGCGGTAAATAGAACGGTCATCATAATGATGCCGGGTCCCAGAAACTGAATATAGTTTCCTTGTCCTGCCTGGCGAAAGACCTGCCCGAAACCGAACCCGAAAGCCAGCAAGAAAAGCAGGGGCTGGCCGAGTGAGCCGATAATCCGTGACCTGGCACGGAAATATTTCTTGACCTGTCTTAACCAGAGGATATAAATTGTGCTCATCTATTTCTCCTCCAGAACATTCTGCCCATTGTTCTCAACTGGTCGATGGTGCCGGCGTCCTGTTCACGAATTGCGTTTCCGGTGAGCGTAATGAAGGCTTCTTCTAACGAGGTTGTCTTCGTCCGTTTGAGCAAATCATCGGCAGAGCCTGTCGCGATAATCTTGCCATGGTCGATAATGGCAATCCGCTCGGCAATTTTCTCGGCTTCGTCCATATAGTGGGTCGTGAAAAAAACTGTCATGTGTTCTTTCTGGTTGATATCTTTGATATAGTTCCAGATGTGGTTTCTGGTCTGCGGGTCCAGACCGAGGGTTGGTTCATCGAGAAAAAGTATTTGAGGATGATGCAGCAGACCCCGGGCAATCTCCAGCCTTCGCTTCATGCCTCCGGAAAAGGTTTTTACCAGGCTGTTTCTACGTTCCCAGAGCTCAACAAATTTTAGTAGTTCCTCGATACGCTTGTCCCTGATGTCCCTGGAGACTTTGTATAAGACGGCGTGGTACCGCATGTTTTCCAGAGCGGTCAGGTCATCATCCAGACTGGGGTCCTGGAAGACAATGCCAAAAGATTTTCTCACGGCATCTTTGTGTTTGGTCGGGTCATTTCCATTGACAATAATATGACCGCTGGTCGGCTGCAGCAAAGTGGTGAGCATCTTTATTGTAGTTGATTTCCCGGCGCCATTCGGGCCTAGAAAAGCAAAAATTTCACCTTTGCCTACGGTAAATGAAATGTTGTCGACCGCCGCAAAGCTATTGAATCTCTTGACTAAATCTGTGACGGTAATGATGTTGGTATTATCTGGATTCAAAATCATCCTCCTATCTTCTATTTTGCACCTATTCCCTCCCGTTTTCCAGATGAGGTGGGTAGTAGGTCCGTTAAGCATGCCCTCCGGCAGGCGTTTTGTAGCGCAGCAAAACCAGGCTGAGCGCCACCGATAAAGCACCGAAACCGGCACAAATCAGGAAAGCAGTGGTGTAATTACCCATGACATCATAGAGTGTGCCGGCAATGATTGGCCCCAGAGCCATGCCGACATTACCGAAAGATTGCAGGCTGGCGAAAATGGTGCTCAGGTACTTAAGTCCGAACAGGTGCGTGCTTACCCCTGCCGGCAGTGTAATCACAGCGCCATAGCCGATGCCGAAAACGATGGCAAACACATACAACATCCAGATTTCTTTAGCCAATAGCAACCACAAGAAAGATAGGGCGACCAGCACCAGAGAAACTGTCAGGGTTAATCTTATCCCTATTTTATCGGAAATAGCGCCTACGGAAAGCTTGCCGATAATACCGCTGCCAGTGAAGACGGAGATGACGGTGGCGGCTATTCCGGGGGGAATCCCGATATCGGTGGCGTAGGGGACAATATGGGTCGTCACCACCCCCAGCCCGAACCAGAAAGAGAACAATATTAAACCGAAAAGCCAGAAACCGCTGGTCTTAGCAGCTTTTGTTAGAGGCAGACCACTGCTGCTATCCGAAGCTGGGTCCGAGTGTGTGGTAGAAGTTGCCTCCTCTCCATACGGACTTGTCCCTATTTGTTGCGGATTGTGCTTCATGAATTGTGCCAGGGGCGTAATCACTGCCAGGGACACCAGACCGAGCACCAGGTAAGACGGGCGCCAGCCGTAGGTAGTTATCAGCCATTGCACCAGTGGCGTTATAATCACTCCACCCAGACCGAAGGCGGCTTGGATTATGCCCAGCGCCAGCACTCTCTTGCTGGTGAACCATCTCGGTATCGTGGAGTAGGTGGGAATCTGAAAACAGGAGCGGGCAATGGCTAAGAGAACGCCGTAAAAGATGTATATTTGCCAGACCTCGCCAACGCGGGACATCAAGATTAGCCCCACCCCGGCCAGAACACCATTCATTGTCGCTAGAATACGGGGGCCATATCTGTCATTCAGACTGCCGATGCCGATACCCATCAGCCCACTTAAAACCCCGTTCAATGAGCGTGCTCCTGAGATAACGGCTCTCCCGGAATTAAACTCGGCGGCTAAAGGCTTGAGGTACACGCCGAAGGTGAATTCGAGGATGGAACTGACAAAAGCGATACCACCGGAGACAATGACGATGACCCAGCTATAATGCAGGCGTTTAAGTTTCATATCGAATTCTTTCAGGTTGCCGGCGCAAAGTCCAGGATATTGAGGCGGAGCTTTTCTGCGCCATTCCAGCGGTCTAGCTCCAGGTTGTAAACGATATCGATGGGGGAGGTTGTGTCGGTGAGGTAGTTGCCAAGTCCGAAGCCCACGCCATCCCAGACCAGATTACCCTGCTTCAGCTTCAGCCTGAGGTGTTCGCCATTGTTGCCCATGGGGCGGGTATCAGCCACCACTATTTTACGGCTGAGGAAAGCAGGCGCCGGGTTGCCGCGGCCAAATGGCGACAGTTTTTGCATTGCCGGGAAGGTGTTGCCACCAAGCTCGGATAGCCTGACTTCGACATCGATATCCAGTGTGGGACGCAGGTCGAGCCCGTCCAGCTGGACGGTGGCTATCTGGCAGAGGGCTTCTTCCAGGCGGGGCAAGTTTCTGGTGGGCAGGCTGAAGCCAGCGGCCTGGGCATGCCCGCCGAAGTGGTAAAAGAGGTTGCCACATTGCGTCAGAGCCTGAATGATGTTAAATTCGGGGATGCTGCGGCAACTGCCGGTGCTGATACGGTCGCCGATTTTGACGACGACGGCCGGGTGGTAGAATTCCTCGGCCAGTTTACTGGCAACCAGCCCGCAGATGCCGGCCGGGAAATCCTCGTCGCCAGCCATCAATAGCGGTGTAATGCCTCGGGATAGTATTTGCTCTCTAGCCTCATCCAGGGCTTTGGTGGTGAGCTTTTGACGCTCGGTATTTTTCTGTTCGAGCCAGGATGCCAGTTCACGCGCTTCCTCGGGTGAATCCGTTGTCAACAGCCGGTAGCTGCCCATGGCGTGTTCCATCCTGCCGGCGGCGTTCAAGCGCGGGGCGATGCTCCAGGAGATAGTTTCAGCGTCAAAGTTATCGGTACGAGGTCCGTGCTGGGCGGTCATCTCCCTGATACCGAGGCGGGGAGAGGTATTAATCAGCTTCAATCCTTGCTTGACCAGATACCGGTTTTCTCCCAGCAGCGGCATCATATCGGCTACGGTGCCCAGGGCAACCAGGTCCATCAGTTGGTCGAGTTGTTCCTCTTTTCCAATACCCCGGAACAGTGCCTGGAGGAGCTTAAGGGCAACGCCGACCCCGGCTAGCTCCGTGAAAGGGTAATTCGAATCAGGCAGCTTGGGGTCGATGACAGCCACCGCCTCCGGGATTTCATCCATAGGGGTATGGTGGTCGGTGATAATAATATCGAGGCCCTTTCGCTTGGCTCGCTTGACTTCTCGCAGGGCGGTAATGCCGCAATCGACGCTGATAACCAGACTGATGCCCTGCTGGCGTAGTGCCTCTAAGGCAGGCGTCTTCAGGCCATAGCCCTCGGTCAGGCGGTGGGGGATGTAGGGGGTCGCCTTGCAGTTCAGCATGGCTAATCCCTGGACTAATAGGGCGGTAGAGGTGATGCCATCGGTATCGAAGTCACCATATACGGCGATATTTTCTCCGGAAAGCAGCGCCCTGTAAATCCTGGCTACTGCCTGAGACATGCCCGGGAGCAGATTAGGGTCACCGGATAGACGTGCATCGGCGGCGATGAATGATTCGAGCTGGGATGGCTGACTGAGGCCACGATTATAAAGGAGCTGAGCGATTAGCGGAGAGAAGCCGGCCGTGCGAATGGGATGTTTATCGGGAATAGGCGGCAGCAGGTTCCAGCGGCTATGGCCCAAACCTATGCCTCGCTGTATTTTCGCAGTATTAGAACAGAATTGTGGCCGCCAAAACCGAAAGAATTGGACAGGACGGTGGTAACATTGGCCGGGCGCGCTTTGTTGGGGACGTAGTCTAAGTCACACTCTGGAGAAGGATGGTCGAGGTTGATGGTCGGTGGAATTATGCCGTGCTGGATGACCATGGTGCAGATACCTGCTTCCAGAGCGCCGGCCGCGCCGATGAGATGCCCGGTCATCGATTTGGTGGAGCTTATCGCAACCTTGTGGGCTTGCTCGCCAAAAGCAGTTTTTATTGCCCTGGTCTCCATTTCGTCGTTGAGTGGTGTCGAAGTGCCGTGAGCGTTAATATAGTCGATATCGCTGGGGCCCAGTCCGGCTTTATTTAGCGCCAGCCGTATTGCCCTGACGGCGCCTTCTCCGTCTTCGGCCGGTTGAGTGATATGGTAGGCATCGGCACTGGCTCCGTAAGCCAGGATTTCAGCCAGGATTTTTGCCCCCCGGTTCTGAGCATGGGTGAGACTTTCCAGAACGAGGAGACAAGAGCCTTCACCGATGACAAAGCCGTCACGTTCAGTATCGAAGGGGCGTGAAGCCCGTTGCGGGTCATCATTTCGGGTAGAGAGAGCTTTGAGAGCGTTAAAGGAGGCAATGCCTATCTGGTTAATTATTGCCTCGGCACCGCCGGTTATGGCGGCTTGCGCATCACCTCGCTTCACCAGTTCATAAGCGACTCCGATAGCATCGGAACTGCTGGAACAGGCCGATGTGGTGCAGAGGTTCAGTCCTTTCACACCCAGGGCAATAGATACCTGGGCGGCTGCCATATCAGATATCATCATCGGCACCAGGAAGGGGCTTACTTTGTTCGGGCCCCTTTCTAATAGTACCCGTGTCTGTTCAAACAGGGTAGTCAGCCCGCCTATGCCGCTGCCGACGACGATGGCAATGCTGTCCTGGTTGGTGGAATTAATCTGGAGTCCGGAGTTCTCTACCGCTTGGCGGCTGGCGGCAACGGCCAGTTGGGCAAAGCGGTCCATGCGGCGGACGTCTTTGCGGTTGATATAGCTAAGAGGGTCGAACCCCTTTACCTCGCCGGCGAACCTGGTCTCGAAGTTCTTGGCGTCGAAGAGGGTAATGTAATCGATGCCGGATTTGCCGGCAACCAGATTTTCCCAGATGGTGGGCATATTCAGCCCGAGTGGGCATAGTGCTCCTATTCCAGTTACTACAACCCTATTATCATGATTAGTTGTCAAAGCTAACTCCTGTGTGGTCCTGCCTGCGAATGGGGGGAACTGTTTTTGAGGGAACCGTGCTCTTATTATCTCTTCATTTGCTCGTTGGAGATTAGAGTCAGTATAATGTATTCCTGATGTGGTAGTCAAATATCTATAAGGAGGTGTTTATTAACATGATTTGCCATTCCGTGCTTGACACAGAATCCAGTAAACCTAGCCTAAAAACTATGGTGCGGGTATTTCTGGATACCGACTTTCGTCGGTATGGATAACATTAATAAACGACCTCTATAAGATTTCTTATGCGGGAACAGGTGAGACTTTGTTAAGTTTGTCAAATAAGTAAGGAAGTATGAAGGTTGCTTTAGATACTTTAGGTTGTAAACTCAACCAGGCTGAGACGGAGCTTCTCGCCAGGCAATTTACTGAGGCCGGACACAGACTGGTATCGCGGGTAGACGAGGCTGATATCTATATACTGAATACCTGCACCGTTACCCATACCGCCGATGCCAAAGCCCGTCACCTGCTCAGGATGGCGCATCGACAAAACCCGGCGGCTCTGGTGGTGGCTACAGGCTGCTATGTTCAGCGGGTGGCAGGGGAACTGGAGAGGCTTGAAGGTGTCAGTCTGGTGGTGGGCAATGATGAAAAGGCGAATTTACTGCGGCTGCTGACGCAATCTGATTGCCAGCATAGCCTGTCCTCTGATGATGGGGCTCCGTCTGGTGAACATTGTCTGGGACTGAGGACTCGCGCTTTCATCAAGGTCCAGGACGGCTGTAACAGCTTCTGTTCCTACTGTATCGTGCCTCTGGTGCGGGGTGGGGAGAAAAGTTTGACTGTTGAAGAGGTGGTGGCTGAGGTCGGACAGAGGGTGGCTGACGGCTATCAGGAGGTAGTATTAACCGGCACCGAGATTGGCTCGTATCAAAGTGATGATGCCGGCCTGAAGGAGTTGCTGGAGCGCATTTTGACTGAGACCGCGGTGGCCAGATTAAGGCTCTCCTCCCTCCAGCCCCAAGAAATCTCTGCGGAACTAATCGGACTGTGGCGTGATAGTCGATTGTGTCCCCACTTTCACCTGTCTCTCCAGAGCGGCAGTGACGGGGTGCTCCGGCGGATGGGGCGGCATTACACAGTCGGTGATTATCAGGAGGCGGTATCTTTAATCCGGGGACTGGTGCCC
>JACQOM010000101.1 GCA_016202525.1 Chloroflexota bacterium
ATCATCTTCTCAGCCAGGCCTCGTATCTCCTTGGCTTTAGTCTCGGTGGTGGTAATTTTCTCGTAACCCAGGAGGTCGGTCACCAGATTGCGGTATAGCGCTTTCCGGTAACTGGCCATCTTCCCTGATTTGCCTTCAACTGCTTTACGTCCCATATTTATTCCTCTTCTTCATCTTCAGAATCGGAGCTTTCAGCCAGGGAGAGCCCCAGCGCCTCAAGACGGTCCAGTATCTCCTGCTTGGACTTCTGGCCAAAATTACGCAGCGCCATCAGGTCTTTCTCCGTTTTACTCGCCAGTTCTCCCACGGTGGCGATGCCGCCACGCCTCAAGCAGTTCATCGTCCTGACGGACAAGTTCAACTGTTCGACGGGCATATTATATTGTTCCTCGGAAATATCCAGACGGCTGGGCTCTTTCTCTACTGACACCTTGGACAAGCGGCTATAATTGGCAAAAGGCGATAGCTGTTCGGTCAGAATTTCAGCCCCCTGGCTAATCGCCTCAGCCGGGGAGATAGTCCCATCCGTCCACACCTCCAGGTACAGCCGCTCCCGGCTGGCTTCCTGCCCAACATAAATAGGCTCAACGGTAAAGTTTACCTTACGTACCGGACTAAAGATGGCATCCACAGGAATTACCCCTACCGCCAGATTATCGGTATCTTCGGCTTCTCTATATCCCCGTGCTAGTTCCACATCAAGCTCGGCGTACAGCTTGGCTTGTTTAGCATCCAGAGTCGCCAGATAAAGCTCCGGATTGGCAATTTCAAAGTCAGATGATGGCTTGATGTCAGCAGCAGTAATCTGCCCCTCACCCTCCGCCTCCAGAATCAGTTTACCCGCCTCGCCGGAAAGAGGTTTTAGTCTCAACGCCTTGATGTTCAGAAGAAACTCAGTGGCGTCTTCCTTGACATAGGGGATGGTCGAGAATTCATGCTGAATTCCATCGATTTTCACCCGGGTCACCGCAGCTCCCTGAAGCTGACTAAGCAGCACCCGCCGCATAGTATTCCCTAAAGTAACACCAAAACCTTTTTCCAGTGGCTCGGCGACAAACCGGCCATAGTTATCTCTGCTTTCAACGCACTCAGCCTTAGGCACAACGAGGTGGGACAAAGTGCACCTCCTTATCGCGAGTAGTACTCTACTATCGCCTTACTATTAAATTCAGCGCCAACATCATCGGGGGTAGGTAAAGAGATGGCTCGACCGGTCAGATTCTGTCTATCCAGAGTCAACCAGCTAGCCACAGATTTAGACTCAATATCCTGAAGCAGTTGCTTATAATACTCGCTCTTGATGCTGCTCTGCGCCCAGCTAATGGCATCGCCCTCTTTAATCAGATGAGAAGGGATACTGGCTTTACGCCCATTTAGCCTGAGATGCCCCTGCTGCACCAGCTGACGAGCTTGAGAACGGGAATCAGCAAAGCCCAGCCGATAGACCACATTATCCAACCGCCTCTCCAGCAGCACCAGCAGATTTTCCCCGGTGATACCCTTCTGCTTGGTAGCCTGTTCAAACACTCGCCTGAACTGCCTCTCCATCAGCCCGTAACTATAGCGCACCTTCTGCTTCTCAATCAATTGAAGACCGCGGTCGGAAACCCGTCGCCGGCGGCCGCGAACCCCGCCTTTCTTCTGTCTGTCCATAGCACATTTAGGCGTCATACAGCGGCTGCCTTTAAGCATCAGCTTAACTTCGCAACGGCGGCACAATTTACAAACTGATTCTATATATCTTGCCATTTCTTTACACCCGCCTCTTTTTTGGAGGCCGACAGCCTCCGTGAGGGATAGGACTCACATCCGTAATACTGGTAATATAAAGACCCGAACTCTGGAGAGAACGAATTGCCGCCTCACGCCCGCTGCCTGGACCCTTAACATAAACCCCAATCTGGCGCAAGCCATGTTCCATCGCCTTCCGGGCTGCTTCATGGGCCGCCAGCTGGGCAGCATAAGGGGTCCCCTTGCGTGAGCCTTTAAATCCGGCTGTCCCCGAGCTGCCCCATGAAATAACGTTCCCCTGGGGGTCGGCGAGAGTCACCATAGTATTATTAAAAGTGGATGTGATAAAGGCTTTGCCACTCGGGATAGCCTTACGTTCTCGCCTTCTTCCCTTTGTTCGTCTCTCCGGCGCCTTCTCCTGCGTCTCTTGGGTCTCTTGCGTTTCCTGTGTTTCCTGCGTCTCCTGGGCCATCTTTCTCTCCTGTCTAACTTTCTAACTTGGTTACTACTTGGTAGCGCCGCGCTTCTTGCCTCGTCCGGCTACTGTCTGGCGGGAACCACGCCGAGTACGGGCATTAGTCCGTGTCCTCTGGCCTCTAACGGGCAGATTAAAACGGTGCCTCGTCCCCCGGTAGCTACCAATTTCCATCAGGCGCTTGATATTCTGGTTAATCTCTTTTTTGAGCTCGCCCTCGACAATATACTCTTTGTCGATAACTTCTCGCAGACGGTTAATCTCCTCTTCGGTCAGGTCATCCGTGTTTACCTGAGAATCAATACCCACCTTGGTCAGAATCTTCCCGCTATTGGCAGGCCCGACACCATAGATATAGCGTAACGCTACTCCAATATGCTTCTTCCCAGGAATTTCAACTCCTGCTACACGCGCCATCTGGTTCCTCCTTCAAAGAAACTAGCCCTGCCTCTGCTTATGCTTGGGGTTGGTGCAGATGACCCTGATTACCCCTCGCCGCTTGATGATGCGGCACTTTTCACATCTAACTTTAACTGAAGAACTAACTTTCATGATACCCTCTTTAACCAGGCTAACTCTTTAACTGCTACTTAAACCTGTATGTCACCCTGCCCCTGGTCAGATCATACGGTGAAAGTTCCACCAGTACCCTGTCACCAGGCAAGATTCTAATGTAATGCAACCTTATTTTCCCCGAGATATGAGCCAAAACTTTATGCCCATTTGATAATTCAACACGAAACATAGCGTTCGGTAACGCCTCCATGACTACTCCCTCGACCTCGATTGTCTCCTTTTTGGGCATAATCCCCCTAATTATACAGCCGTAAGAACCTCAAGCTTGCCATTAGTGACAGCAACAGTGTGCTCAAAGTGCGCCGATAGACTTCCGTCAACTGTCAATACTACCCAGTGGTCATCACCGACCCTGGTGCGCCAGTCACCGACATTCACCATTGGTTCAAGCGCAAACACCATCCCTTTTCTCAGCACCGGCCCCTCTCCCGGTAGTCCATAGTTAGGGATTTGTGGCTCCTCATGCATCTCCCGCCCGATACCATGACCGGTATATTCCCGCACTACCGAATACCCTCTCGATTCAGCATAATCCTGAATGGCGGCTGAAATATCTCCCATTCTCCCCCCGGCATGACCGGCCTTGATGCCGGCTTTCAGGGCGCCTTCAGTCGTCTCGATAAGCTTTCGTGCCTCCAGGCTGATTTTACCCACGCCAACCGTCACGGCAGCATCTCCCTGAAAACCGCTATAGATAGCTCCAAAGTCAATGGAGACAATATCGCCATCCTTCAGAACCCGCTTCCCCGGAATCCCGTGCACTATCTCGTCATTCACCGAGACACAGAGATTAGCTGGATATCCGTGATATCCCTTAAACGATGGTTTGGCTCCCAATTTTTTTAGCTCTTTAGCCGCAATCACGTCTAACTCCCCGGTTCTCATCCCCGGTTTTACCTTTGTTTTCAGTATCTCCAGTACCATAGCCACAATCCTGCCGGCTTGCCGCATGG
>JACQOM010000104.1 GCA_016202525.1 Chloroflexota bacterium
CAATGATATCAGCTTCCCGATAGCCGCGCAGCAGGTGCCAGTAGTGCCGGGACATTAGCTGGAAATCACCGCAGGCATTGGTGTGCAAATCAGGTAGCCCATATTTAGCAAAACTATGTAAATGAGAGTTAATACGGATGGTGTTTTGCTGACAGTAGTTCAATTGTTCTGGCAGTGTCTGGTATTGAATTACTTTTCTGTCGACATCATAACGGTCAACACGGTATATCTCATCTTCCTTTAAGCTCCGGGCAGCGATATAAGACATCAACTCATCCGAATAAATAGCGTCGATTGGCCGGTACAGAATAAATTGCCCGCGTGCTTGCCTGAGACCGCAATTTATAGCGACTACCGCATTCATTGGGATTTTATCAGCATATTTATATCTTTGATGAATTGATGATGGCACCACAATGACACGGATGGTGCAGTATCTCAGTTCACCTGGCCATTTAAGAGCATCTTTTAGTAGATGTTTATCCGCGGGGGGGTTCCATTCCACCAGGATTAGCTCCGATTCGATGCTGTGCTTTTCTAGTTGCTCTAATAAACCGCTAAGGGATGCCTGCATGCGCCCCAGCATATTGCCTCCGTGCTCGTCGTTCCGCGAGACGCTAACCAGACTTAAATATGGATTTTGCGAAGTATTTTGTGTTGGTTTCATTGCCTAGATATAAACCTTGGTCTTTTTATCCTCGGTCTCTATTTCCCACTTACAGGACAGCATAGGAAATTGAAGTACCAAAGGGAAATCGCTTAATCTCAAGATTGCTAATACCCAGTATTTCATCCACAGCTAGAGTTTCACCCGGGAAAGCCGGGGTATTAATCTGGTCGAAGGCGATAATGCTACCCTTCACCATTCTCGGGCCAAATATCTCCAGCATCTTTTTGGTCGGTTCATACAGGTCAACATCCAAGTATAGCAGGCTAACAACGGTCTGAGGATTTTCTTTGATAAACCGCTCCGCTGTTTCCATTATGTCTCCTGGTACCAGATATACCTTTGGGATTTGCCCCATGGGGCGGGTAATATCATGAATTTCGGCACAGCGCCGGAGGTCATCGTAAGAAGCTGATGACCATGCCCCGACCTTTTTGAATTTGGAACTTTCTTTACCATCTTGCTTAGCCAGAGACGTGAATCCCTCGAACGTATCAAACCCGATAACGTGTCTCTGGTGATTATATGGCTCCAGAATAGAGCTTAACTGTGCCCAGGACATCAGGCCACCGCCGTGATAAACCCCAGCCTCGATGATAACGCCTTCCACATCAAGTATTCTCTTGAACATTTCATACTTGGTAAGGAATCTCATCAGTGACCAACGGGGAATATACTTGGCAAAGTTCTCAAACATTTCAATATTTGAAAGCTGACTGGACTCTATATACTTGTCTAATTCCTCGATATATTGTTTATCGCCAGGCATGGGCCTTGTCGGTTTCTCCCAGGCTGATTTACTTCTTTTGTTCAATTTTCCCCCTTCCTATTGTAGCTTCATCTATATTTACCTGCTAGTTTAGTTGGTTAGTCTGCCAGTTAAGGCGAGGGCGTATTGCGCCCAGCCATCTGCCGGTAAACTCCTTACGCATTGCTCCAGTGTCCTGAACCATAAATGGTAAGATGTCTCTCATGGTGATAATATTATCATTCACCGTTGCGTTAATGAAAACGGATATGCTGTGCAAACCATCGTTCAAAAAATTACCGGGAATAGTACAGGATGTGCGGAATAACCCGATAGGGTAGGGCCGTTCATACCACGGGTCTGGACTAAGAGAGGCTGATGGCAGGTTAGCCGGAGTAAACAGGGTGACGCCCATTGAGTTGGTCAGATGTATAGAGACAAGCCGTCGCCCATTGGCTTCCAGATTCCAGTAGTCTACCTCAATGCGGAACTCTTTGTCTATATCCACCACCCCGCTGGTCTGGCTACCGGAGACAACACGTACCGCTTTCAGGCGTGCTCGTTCATTACCGGGGGCAACCTCGGGAGAAGCCCAGCTTACTTCGCCATTATATTCCGCGCCCATGTTAAGATATTTGTCGATGACCGTAGTGATAGCGTCATCCATCACCACCCGCCCTGACTCTAATAAAATCCCTCGGTTACACAGATTCTGCAAGCTGAGCATATTATGACTGACAAATAGCACTGTCCGCCCACCACGGGCAACTTCGTTCATCTTACCGATGCTTTTTTTCTGGAACTCGGCGTCGCCTACGGCTAGGACTTCATCCACTATCAATATCTCCGGCTCAAGATGCGCCGCTACGGCAAAAGCCAGACGCACCTGCATACCGCTAGAGTAACGCTTGAGCGGCGTATCGATAAACTTTTCCACGCCGGAAAAATCGACAATCTCAGTGAACTTACGGTCGATTTCCTTCTTTTTCATGCCCAGGACAGCCCCGTTCAGGTAGACATTCTCACGCCCGGTAAGCTCAGGATGGAACCCGGTGCCAACCTCCAGCAGTGAGCCAATCCGGCCGTGAACCTCGGCATAACCGCTGGTGGGCTCGGTAATGCGGGATAGGACTCTGAGCAGGGTGGTCTTGCCGGCCCCATTACGGCCGATAATGCCCACCACCTCGCCAGGCTTAACTTCAAAAGAAACATCTTTCAGCGCCCAGATGTAATCGTTGCCTTTATTTCGAGGTTTATTTTCAGTGGCACGGGCGCGGCGAAATGGAGAATGAAAAGCATTCATCAAGCTTTCCCGCAGGGTGTGATAGCCAACGAGTTGCCCGATATGATAAAGCTTGCTCAGGTTCTCGGTCCGGATAGCAATACTGTTCATTGATTATACCCTGTCATACCACATCAGCAAAGATTTTTTCCTGACGGCGGAAGTAGAATGCTCCTGAAATCAGTAATAGAATAACGATGGCTATTGATACAGCCATCAGATAGCTTGGTGGCTCGGTGCCCGTGATAGCCCAGCGAAAGCCCTCTATCACTCCGGACATAGGGTTCAGTCCATATATCAGGCGAAATCGCTCGGGCAGGAGGCTACTGGCATAGACTACCGGTGAGGCAAAGAGCCAGAGTTGAATGAGGAATGGTACGGCGTGGCGCACATCCCGATATTGTGTATTTATCGCCGACAGCCATAGGCCGACACCCAGGGAAGTCATCAATACCAGTATAATCAGGGCGGGTAGCCAGAGCATTCTTATCGTGGGAAGGTAACCAAAATAAACCATCAAGCCGAGTAAAATTACAAAAGCTATGGCAAAGTCTACTACCGGTGAGAGAATACCAGATAGTGGTAGCGTCAGTCGGGGACAGTAAACCTTCTGCACCAGAGCCGGGTTCGAAACCAGGCTGGTACTGGAGCGTGTTATGCCTTCGGCAAATAGTGTCCAGGGGAGTAAGGCTGCATAATTGAACAGAGGGTAAGGTATTCCTTCTGAAGGAACTTTAGCCAGAGTGCCAAAGAAAAGAGTAAAGACTATCATCATAAAGACAGGCTGAATAATTGCCCAGGCGGTGCCGAATAGTGTCTGTTTGTAACGTACCTTGATTTCCCGCCAGGTGAGAAAGTAAAGTAGCTCCCGGTATGCCCATAACTCACGGAGGTTAATCGGTGCCCAACCCGGAGTGGGGCGGATGATGGTCACCGGCGCTGTGGTATTATCCAGACGTTGCGTCCTGATTATTTTCTATCCTCATCCTTCTTGGTTTTGCGGCTATATTAACTTGCTGGCTCTGCCCAGAGCTATGTATTTTATCTTCTTACTCAGTCTGGCGGTGTCTACTGTTCTCCAGCAGTCCACGATAGTGGTCGGATTGTGGGTTATGAAGCTGTCATCGATAGCTTTAAGTTCATTGTAGGGCAGGGTGAAAATCCA
>JACQOM010000105.1 GCA_016202525.1 Chloroflexota bacterium
CTGGTGATACAAAGATAATCCCCGCCACCCTGAGACCCTTCGCTACGCTCAGGGTGACACGAATACGGTACTTTTGATACAAGACCACTTTTAGGAGATAGGGGATGGGGTTCCCCCAAATAATAAAAGGAGGGAGGTCGCCCTGAGGCGACCTCCCTTGGTACGTATCGGGTATTGCCCGTCAGGCTAGAACTAGGCTACACGTCTGGTTCTAACAATCAGGACAATGAGGGCGATAATCAGTATCGCGCCGATGGCGATTATCAACCACAGCAGATAGCTTGGGATTGGCTGCGGTGGGCCGGGTACCGGTACCTGTACCGTCACTATCTGTGGTGGAGGTGTGGGTGGGGTGGGTGTAATTACTACTGGTGGCGTTGGTGCAACTGGTTTCTCTGCAGTAGTAAAGATACCATTAACCCAGGGACCACGGGCAGTGGTGGCAGTGCCGGTTACGGCTCTGACTCTAACGTAGTAGGTGGTGTTGAAACGCAGCTCGTCACTGGCTACCGTCTTGTAGAAGAGGCTGTCTTTGGGTACGGTGTGGCTCCAATCGAGGATAGCGAAGGTTGGGTCTTCCGAGACCGCAATCTCAAAGCCGGCGGTAGCTGTCTTGTCTGCTGTCCAGACGAAGGTTGGCATAGTTGCGACACCAGTGGCGCCCTTTGTCGGGGATGTGATATCGAATGGAATCGGAGGCGCGATGACGAAGCTGCGAACCACTGACCACGGGCTGAGGAAGTTGCGGTCGGCGTCGGTCTGCCCTGTTCCGATTGCATTGCTATGCCTGACTCTCCAGTAGTATGTGTCACCGGGGTTGAAGGAAGCCCTATTGGAAACAAGGCCGAAAAGCGCTTCTGCGGCAGTGGGGCCTATTACCGAGGCTACGTCAACCTTATCGAGAAGAGTGCGAGTACCGGAGAAGACGACAGCCGTAAAAGCAGAATCTGTCGCAATCTCCAGGTCCATAGCATGGACGTTGGTTGAATCGTATTTGCTCCAGCTGAAGGTGACGTTGTAGGCTTCACCGCTCTCCGGATTTATCGAGACGGTTGTTTTGTCCGCTGGTGCTTTTACGGTTGGCGGTGTAGCGACTATCGGGTCGTTGAGGCTGTTTAGAGCCATGCTGGCATCGTTGTCAATCGACCAGAGCTTGGGTCCGGTGTCTGCGGTGGGCGATATCTTCAAGGCACTGGGTTCTGCCGCAAACAACTTCTCACTGGTGCCAGTGCTAGTCCTGGCAGCCCGGTAGCTCCACAGAGCTAACTGGGTGCTGCCTACGGTTGGCGTTAGCTCCAGCGCCCGCCATAGTGCGCTACTGGTAGCATTGGCGGCCATGGCATAGATATGGATATCGTGCCGTAACATGCCTGTAACGACATAGTTGGCCAGCAAGCCGCTGTTTGATACGTCACCTCTGGTTGACGGGTCGGTGGTGGTGTCTGCCTTGCCCCGCTTGACATCTTTACCGACGCCAACATAGATAACATTGTTGGTGGCGTAGTCCTTATCAGCGACGGGATAGGCATTACCAGTGCCGAAGTCCCTGGTTCTCTTGAAGGTGGCGCCGTTATCTTTGGAGAAGGCGACAAAGCCTTGGGTATCACCGACCAGGACGTCATTGTTCGGTGCCAGGGCAATATTGTGACCGATGGCATCATCCATGCCCACGGATGTAGTCCAGGTGGCGCCAGCATCGACTGACTTGGAATACTGGCTGGCGCTGATGGCATGGAGAATGTCGGTACTCTGGACGACAAAGTCCGTAAGAGTTGAAAGCTTGTAAACGGGGACTGACTTCCATGAAGCCTTGCCCGAGTTCTTGCTTACCCAGATGTCCTGGGAGCCTACGGCGCCCACATAGATTGAGGAGGCGTCCTCAGGGGCCACGCGCAGCAGTATCTTAGCAGTGCCATAGTCTCTGAGGGTGAGCACCCTTGCCCATTTGCCGTCGTTAACCCAGACGCTGATATCGTTATCGGCGTCACGTGACGTCAGGTAGTACTTCTTGCCGTCACCGCTGACGGCGACATCGGTTAATGTCGTCAGCGTGGCGTTAATCAGGCTGATGTCATTGAAGGAGTTGCCGTCATCCGTAGAAATGGAGAAGGCACTCTCATCGCCTGAGGTTGCAGCTACGGCCGTAGTGCCTGACCAGGCAACCTGTGTCATATTTTGGCCGCCTGGCTGCTTGAGCGTATTCAGCCGCTCGAAACGGGGCTCGGATGCCATCGGGCTAAGAGAAACGAAGACCTGATTAGCATCGAAATCGCCCGCCAGCAGCTTACCGGAGGAATGCAGGGAGACGCTGCCGATGGGTCCTTCATTCCCGGCGCTCCAGGTTTCAAACTGTCTGGGGAAGGAGTCGGTAACACGGACCACACCGCCGCCATCAACGTTGCCGGCTATGCCGACAAAGGCAATACGGTCGCCGGCCTCACGGCCATTGAAGGTAGTGCCCATTGCGATTGAGGCTGCGGTCAGGGTGTCGCCTGCCCACAGGTCCAATTTGGCAGTAAGGGTGATGCCCGCCATCCAGCTGGCATCAAGGAAGGCGATGCTACTGTTCCAGGTAAAGGCACCGGTCTCATAGCGGAAGAGCTGGAAGGTCACATCAGTAGCGTTGCCGGTGACCACGGAGATAACTTTGTCCGAAAGGAACTTGGGTGAGAACCTGACCGCCGGCATCGATGTACCAGCAGTAAAGTTACCCGCGCCCGTGCTTCTATCAGTCCAGGCTTCACCCATAAACAGTTTCTCTGTCCAGAGTGTAGCGGCGCCACCTACGGTGCCGGAAGCCGCGATGTAGCGAATTCCGGACGAATCTACCGGTGATACGTCAATAGCCTGGACGGTAGCGCCAGCAACCGGGATAAGCAGGTTGCTCCAGCTTGCGCCGCCGTTGCTGGAAAAGCGGACTGACTGGTCCGAGGCAACAAGTATGGCGACCGCATTGGCGTCATCCGGAGCCACGGACACCAGCGAGATAGCTAAGCCAACAGGATAGTCAGTAGTCGAGGCCAGGCTGCTCCAAGTTGCCCCGGCGTTGGTCGACTTGTAGGTGATGTTATTGGTAGCGCCGGTGACAGCGTACATGGTGCTGCCGTTGACGGCTAAGCTAGCGATGCTAACGCCGGACGTTGCCAGGATATTGTCTACATTAGCTTTGAGGTCGTCTACTGGTGTCTCGGTGCCCCAGGAGAGCGTGCTGGCTGATGCTGGCGCAGCCATCGTTATCAGGCTGACAAGCATCATCAGGCTTAAGCCGACCCCTAATATTCTAGAAATTTTTTTATTCACGACCTTTAAAGATTCCTCCTAACTTCGATATGGGCTGTCTCCTATTGTTTACGGAATTCCGGGACTTTTAGTCCCAATTAGAATTAAGGAGACAGGATTGTTACTTTCCTTAAATCTGTGTTGATTGATTCGTGCTCCTCCAAGTCGGTTTCTATGAGTTTTTGGCTCAAAGAGTCTTCGACCTTTCGGACTCTGACCATGGCATCACCTCCTTGTTTATTATTATTGTCGAGGTCAAAACAGACCTCGGGTAGTCAATACTACCCTGGATAGTATTATAGCATATCCTGTCAAGAGCCTAGACAAGGTTTTTTCATATTAACTGGTAGATTCAATTATTAATAACGCCAAAACGGCCAATTGGTTAGTAACACGTAAACCTTTTCATTCGCCCTTTGGTTCAAGCCCTGAAAGGTCAATAAACTTCATATTTGTCACTATTATAGCCCTGTATTGTTAAGATTCGGTTAAGATGGTAATGTCATTGCGAGGAATCCTTCGGCTGAAGGATGACGTGGCAATCTGGGAGGAGTGGGTATTCCTTCCCCGCCACATGGATTGCTTCGCCTCCCGACAAAGTCGGGATGGTCTCGCAATGACATAAAGCTACAGATTTTTGACCATATAGTCCGCATGCAGGTTGTAGCCGAACTCGGTGCGGTAATATTCCCGGGCGCCGACCCCGCTGAGGATAGCCATTTGCTGCGCCCGGAACTCCTGGCGGGCAATTCTCTCCGCTTCGGCGAGTAACGCCTTGCCCAGTCCCTTATGCTGGGCGGCAGCCGGGTCCTGCTGCTGCAGAGGCACTTCAGTACCATAGACGTGCAGCTCTCTGATTAGAGCTGTTTTGCTTTTTAAGCCTTGTCCCAGTCTGGCGACAGGTTTGTTTTGAATTCTCAGCCGCAGTAAACCGAATAGCGTTCCCCTTTCATCTTCACAGGACAAGAAAGTTTCCCGGCCGCCGGCGGCGGTATAATCTGTTCTGACTATGCCGGGTTTGCCTGTTTCCCAGCCGTCCTGCAGCCGGTGGCCGTATTCGCGGCAGCGGATGCACTGGCAATCGATGCCCAGTTGCTTCATTCGCTCCTTAATCACATCCCGCAGTGAATCTCTTAAACCGCCGACGATAAATTTCGATGGTATATCGCGCAGTACCCTTGAGATTCGGACATAGCCGGGTACGATGGACTTGATATCGATTAGCAGTTGGGTCATGGTGTCAGCCGGGTAGGGTTGGTAGCAGCCGGCGCGGTGCCACTTTTCCAGTTCGGTGCCGGCCACCACCATGGTGGGATAGAGCTTCAAGCCATCCGGCCGGAAGCGGTCGTCGCTGAATAGCTGACGGGATAGCTCCAGGTCTTTTTCCGGGCTCGAGCCGGGCAGTCCTGGCA
>JACQOM010000109.1 GCA_016202525.1 Chloroflexota bacterium
AGTTTACACTGAGCGAAGCGAACGTGCTCCTCGCAATGACAGTTTAATCAAAAGGAGCCGGTGGTACCGGCTGTAATCTTTCCCTCAATTTTGCTATAGTAGTATAGTAATCCTTGACCAAGGAGGTGCGGCAATGTTAGACCCACAGGTTCAGATATCCATTATAGAACTGGCGGCGGACTGGGTGGAATCTCTGGAACTGTCCGCCAAGACTCCGGAAGAAATTATCAAGCTGAAGGCGGAGCGGTTCGACCAGGCTTACCAGGATTTGATGAAAACGGTCCTTTCCTCAGCAACGGAAGAGGCGGCTACGGGCAAAGGCAGAGCGCGTATCTTCTAGTTGCGGTATGTTTATGCTTTTCCGCAGGTAGAATTTTAAGCCACCGGGCCGGATAGACGGCTTGGTGATAGTTAGTTGTGGGGGTTAACCCACCCCATTTATCCTTCTCCCTTATCAGGGAGGAGGTTTTTTATTTATGAAAGAGCTTTGCCTCTCTAAAAACACGGCAGATAAGTTTACATAATGGTTCAGATGAATTGTGGTATAATGGCGGTATGGATACGCTTAGCCGGATGACTCTTATCTTAGCGATTGCCACCTTCTTACTGGCAGGAGCTGCCTTCTGGAGTATCTGGCAAAACTACAAATTCAGAGAAAGAGACCGCAAAGAACGACTATTAAATGAGATTATTGAGTGGGCAATAAGTATTGCAGAGAGTGGTATTGAACCGGATACTCCTGACTTATCAGGTGATAAAGATGCAGGAAAATCGTGGCCGTATTTAGATAATCAGTTAGAGAAATTGAAAACCCTCCAACTGCTCAGGGCAAAAAGTGTATACATGGAAGGTATCGCTTCGGCGATTAGTAAGGAGTTGCAAATAGCACTAAGGGGTGCAATTGATGCTTTGAGAAACCAGTTAACGTCTCTTTGGGAGCATCAAGGTTTTTTGAATGACTCCAAAAGGAAAGGTCTACAAGGAGGGGAAAGGGCAATTTTCTTAACAAATAATGCCAGGCAGGTGGAAAATAACAACGAGATGCTTTATAAATCGGCAATTGAATTAGTTGAGAAAGCCACCAAAATAAAGACAAGCGATGTAAATTGAATAGCCACCTATTTTATGTCAACTCTATCTTGTTATATCTTGGTTCGCACTATATATGTTATGTCACCGAAAGGTGAGAGGCATAAGTAGTGCGAACTCTTAATTTTCGGATGCTCTGTTAAAGCAGCAACTCTAACAGAGCGGAGAAAGTCAAAGGGTTTGCCAGGACGGCGACACCTTGACTATTTATAGTCTAAAACAGAATAAGTTACCTGTCAAGCCTGAGATTAGCCGGTGGGATACCAAACTACCCACTCCCCTACTGGAAGGCTTAGAAAACGATTATACTGCCTTAGAGCTAGAGCGGACACCGGGAGCGGTAGCCGTGAGCCAGCAGACGCAAGTCCCGGGGGAGCCAACATCTTCCCCGGGCAATTCCCCTGAAACTTGCGGAGCTGCTAAACAAACTCATTCCTTGTTGGGGCGTGGGGATGCTTCTGCCAGGTGCGGGTCAGGGGCGATATTCACAGATTGCGAAAACGGACACTTTCACGGAAAAGCACTCTTATGCGGTCAAGATTGGTGTCCTGATTGTGGCCAGGATGATAGCAAGGCTCACAATCGCCGGATATCTGCCTGGTTGCCAAAGTTCCAGCAACTTGATGTCATGGGCTATCTAGTTATCGAGTTTCCTGATAGCTATCGTCACAATGAGGATTACACCTATTCCAGACAGGGAATTAGCCGTATCAACCGGCTGGTGAAGGATGTCCTGGCCGGTCCTCGTGGTAAAGGCAATAAACGGTCCGGTGGTTACTTCACTGAAGGTGGTCTGGCAAAGTGGCATTGGTTCGGCGATATCTGCACTCATTGTAAGTTTGATGGCAAGAATGTCTCCTGCAAACTCACTGGTCTACAATGTCCAAAAGACAAAAAGAAGTGTGAGAATTTCGAGAATAACGGCAAGTTCAATCCGCATATCAATATAGCGGTGCGTGGTGGATATCTTGAAGATTTAGAAGCTCTTAAAAGTGAATTGCGTGTGGCTCTTGATTGCCCGAAGCTCATTGTCCGCTATGACTATTTCGACAAAGTGCCTCAGATTTACCAGAAGCTAAAGTATATCACCCGGCCGACTTTTCATAAGCGTGAGTGGGATTATCATTTTGCTGATATACTCTATAATTTCAGGTCTAGCTTCTGGTGGGGTAAGTGGAAGTCTCCTAAATTGTGGGAAGTCAATCCTGATATGGCAGCCGAGGGCTTCGAGTATGTGGCTGAATTGGGCTCCGGGTATTGCCCGGTTGAAGGTTGCCATGCCAAACTCAACAAGTGGTCGAAGCCGGTGTCAACAAAGCTAATGCTTTCATGGGGAGCTGAGGAAATAGGTAAGACTGGTTACTATCGCATACCAGTGCGGGTATGGTCTGGTGATGATTTTTCTCCTAATAAAGTCCGTAGACTTCAAGAATTAGAATTGATGCCAAAAAAGAATAAAAAGTCGCTGGGTGGCAGTTACTTGCCGGAAGCTGTCGTTGATGCCAGGCTAGCAGAATTTAGCCGGCAGCATAGACGATTCGTGGCTAACTGGCGTAACTGCACTATGGTCGATATAGGGGATGTCGATGGAATGGCATAAGTCTGCAATCGAGTTTAATTGTTGTCGGTGCGGTAAGGTGGTGTCTCCTGGCCGCAAGCTAGGACTTCACATGGGCAAAGTCTATTGCTGGCATTGTGGCCATAATATAGAGCTGGCGGCCGGGCATCGGTTCGTCAATGCTTCCGATTTAAGAGCGGTCGAGCATTTAAGGTCTATCTGATGAGTAAATATTGTAGCTATTGCGGAAAGCCGATAATCTACTGGCAAGGTGGATGGGTTCATGCGTCTATTGATGATATGGCAACTTGCCCGGGATGGGCTTCTGCCCAAAGCCTGGCAGAAGCCGGGTGTTCGGTTATAAGGACTCAAGTGACAGACTGTAACCCACCGAGCGGAACTTACCCGCAAAAGGGGATGCTGATATGGTGGTTAAACTGTATTCTTTACTGGTTGGGCGTGCGTGCCTGGATACCTATTAGCTATGTCGTCTGGTTTAGACAAAGAGGTTGCAATGCTTAACTTTGGTTTAGCGTTCTCGGTCGTACTGGTGGCTCTGGTGCTGATAATAACTTGGAGGTAGCAGCATGGGGGTATGGTCTTGGTTGAAGTCTTGGTGGGATGCTCCGCCAAGGCGTGGCGATTTCGGTTTACAAGGCTCTCGTTCAACAAAGGTAGTCACGCCTCAAACTGGTGGGGCTAATATAGCTACAAAAAGGGGGGATAGTTCTATGTCAATGATGAGTGGCAATATGGGGAAAGCGATGGCAAGTCCAACTGAGGCAAAGGTCAAGGTCAAGCGTAAGGCTCGCAAGCCGATGATGGTCGTAAAGGCAAAGCCGGTTAAGTCTAATTCAAAAGAGGATGGCGAGGATAAGGGCAAGGTCGAGCCGGCCAGCCGGCCGTTAACTACCAGCAAAGAGCCAAAGGCGGTAGCGCCTCGGTATTCCGAGCCGGTAGCTGGTCGCCGTCAGCCGATGATGAGCCGTAAAGTTCTGCGGATTAGCCAGCCAACGCCTCGCCTGCGATAGTGCGGGCGGGCGTGCGTTCCTTATAGGGCAAGGAATGTTATGGGATATTTAGTTTATATTCTATATTTTATTCATTACGCCGTGTGGCGTGAAGCTAAAACAAAGTGAGCTATGCGTGTTACTGTCATGTATGTGAGTCGGTCGGTATGCGATGTTTACTATGAGCAATAGTAGTTTGAGCAAGAGGCGGGGTAAGTATGGTCGGAGCAAGTTCCGGGCGTTCCTGGTGCTGTCGCAGCTCTCTATTAAGTATGGTCGTGAGGGATGGCTCGGCACAAGAGAGTTAGCCGTGCTGTCTGGCTTACCTTACCGGTCTCTCACTCGGTTACTGCCAAAGTGGGTCAGATATGAGTATGTCGAGCGTCAGGCGTGTTCTGTCAAGGGTCGAGGCGAGTTTGAGTATAAGTTATTGCCTCATGGCTCTGCTTGGGTAAGGGTCGCCAGTAAGCGTCTCTATAACCGGCATAAGTTCCATGATGAGCTAAAGCTGTGGCTCAATGAGGTAGCTCTGCCTCATTACAAGCTGTTACTCTCCATGCCGTTCAATGCGATGGTAACATACCTCAATATTTTACTCACGATGCCGGCTAAAGTTCTCAAGGATGCTGTCTTAACCTTTAGAGTCGATATGCCGATTATGCCTGATTAAAAATACTTTAGAAAAAAGCTTGACATTGTTTATAGCGGTGCTATAATATAATTGTTAAGAGGTGAGAATATGCAGAAAAGAGATGATAGTTTGAGGTCTTTGGGAATGACTGTTTTGGCTGTCGATAAGCCTTTGCGTTCTGATATCAAAGCGATGGCAGCTAAAAACGGTATGACTA
>JACQOM010000017.1 GCA_016202525.1 Chloroflexota bacterium
ACCGACCTCTTCGGTGAGCAAACCGTGCTCTGCGGCGGCATTACCTCACTGATAAAAGCAGGCTTTGAAACACTGGTCGAGGCTGGCTACCAGCCGGAGATAGCCTATTTTGAAATCCTGCATGAGTTAAAGCTCATCATCGACCTGATTTACCAGGGCGGCTTGAGCTACATGCGCTTTTCCGTCAGCGATACCGCCGAGTATGGCGATTATTCCCGCGGGCCACGGGTCATCGATGATATGGTCAAAGATGAAATGCAACAAATCCTGGCTGAAATTCAGGACGGAAGCTTTGCCAGAGAGTGGATTCTGGAAAATCAGGCGGGACGCCCGGTCTTCAACGCCCTGAAGCGCCGCGAAGCCGGACACCAGATAGAAATCGTGGGCAAAGAGCTAAGGAAAATGATGCCCTGGTTGGACCCGAAGTAAGAGGAAAAGAGAAACAAAACCGCTACCGTCTCACAGGGCGTTAAAGAGTGATTATTACTATTCCCTCGGGGTGACGAATGCGCAGGCTTACCGCCAAGATAAACGATGACACCTACAAAATGCTGGAGTCATCCAAGATACTGTATGACTATATTATGCAGGGGTATCCTGAAGACACCGATTGGGATGCCTATATCGGACTGCTTCTGTGGCTCGGTATCGAAGCGATAATTAAGAGCGTCACTCCTGCGGATAACCCCTTACTCCAGAAAACCATGGTGGAAATGTACAAAAGGAACCCGGAGTTCGTATCTGACTTTATCATCGATACCCTGAAGGTCAGCGGCAAGATAGAGAAAAAGGATATGCGGCAACAGATTCTAGGACTTATCAAGAGGCAAGAACAAGATGGACAAAGTAACGATATTTGATACCACATTGAGGGACGGGGAACAGGCGGCAGGAGGCTCGCTCAATATCCAGGAAAAGCTGGAGATAGCCAAACAACTGGAAAAGCTGGGCGTCGATGTTATCGAGGCAGGCTTTCCGGTAACCTCACCGGGTGATTTTGAGGCAGTGCGCCTGATTTCCAAGGAAGTCCGCACTCCGGTAATTTGCGTGCTGACCCATGCCAATCTTGAAGCTATCGACCGGAGCTGGGAATCAATCAAAGGTGCCAAGCACGCTCGAATTCATATCGTGCTTTCGTCTTCGGACATACATCTGTTTTATCAACTGAGAAAAAGCCGTGAGGAAATCCTGGACATGTCCTGCAAGACGGTTGCCCACGCCAGAAAGTATTGTAACGATGTCGAGTTCTCGGCAATGGACGCCAGCCGGACCGACCCGGAATATATCTACCAGATTCTGCAAGCAGTGATTGACGCCGGCGCCACCACGGTCAATATCCCTGACACCGTGGGCTACGCGATGCCTGATGAGTTTGGCAATCTTGTCGAGGGGGCTTTCAAAAAGGTACCCAATATCGGCAAAGCCATCGTCAGCATCCATTGCCATAACGACCTGGGAATGGCGGTGGCTAACAGTCTGGAAGCCATCAAGCGCGGCGCCAGACAGGTAGAAGGCACCATAAATGGCATCGGGGAAAGGGCAGGCAACGCCTCACTTGAGGAGATTGTCATGGCTATCAAAACCCGGCAGAACTTTTTTAACCTGACTACCGGTATCGATACCCGGCAAATCTACAAGACCAGCCGGCTGGTCAGCGAGCTGACCGGTTTTCCGGTGCAGCCGAACAAGGCTATCGTCGGGGCTAACGCTTTTCGCCACTCGTCCGGTCTGCACATAGATGGAGTTATTAAGGCGGCACAGACCTTTGAGATAATGGACCCCAAGACAGTCGGCGTTCCATCCAGCAGCCTGGTGCTGGGCAAAACCAGCGGACGGCACGCTTTTCAGGAGCGGCTGGCGGAACTGGGCTATAGCCTGTCGGATGAAGATTTCAACCGTTCTTTCACTGCCTTCAAAGAGCTTGCCGATAAAAAGCAGGACGTTACCGATAAGGACATCGAGTCCCTCGTCGCCGAAGGCAAGCGCACTGTCTCGGAAATCTACCACCTCGACCGCATACAGGTAACCTGCGGCGATAGAGGCATTCCCACCGCCGCCGTCAGACTTATCGGACCGGATAACCAGGTCCTGGCCGACGCTGCCCTGGGCACAGGACCGGTCGATGCTGTCTATGAGGCGATTAACCGCCTCGTCGGCGTGCCCAATGTGCTCACTGAATTCAGTGTTAAATCGGTAACCGAAGGCATCGATGCCATCGGTGAGGTTCTAATAAGGATAGAAAGCGAAGGGGTAACCTATACCGGGCGCGGCGCTGATACCGATATTATTGTCGCCAGCGCTAAAGCCTATATGAATGCCCTTAACCGCTTGCTATCAGCCAAGAAAGCCAGCTAAACCGGAGACCCGGAGCCTCCGTATTACTTATCCGGGGACTTACCCGTTCATATCTGGCACGACTTAATCCAGGTTAAGCTCACGGTCTTTAAAATAAGCGGAATTTAATCCAATGGAAGCAAAAACAAGAGTCGAACTTCTTAAAAGCATTTATGAGCAGCATTGGCTTCATGCTCGGCATTTGGAATATTAGAGAACGTGGCTTTTAGTTGCGTATGCTGGCAGTAGTATAGCTGCCGCGGTTGCTTTCCAGTATCTTCGGTCGGAGTGGCTACCCGCTGGCATCATGTTTTTCATCCTTGTTACTGTCATCGCACTCTTGCTTACTATTAGATGGAGCATCTCCTTTGAGGAACACAGAGAACGAGTTAGAACTATTATTGAATATATTGGCCTTAAGACTATTGTGGACTCCAAAGGCAAAACAGTTGATTTGACTATGGATATTTCCGCGAATTGGTTCTGGAAGATATTCCGGACTAGACGTTTGTTTTACTATCTCTATGGCGGGATATTGGCTATTCTGATAATCCTTTTGGTTATGTCTCTCAAGTCTCCCGAACTCCTGAGGCCACCTCAATGACAACGCAACAAGACCCAAAGATTGAAAGTTTAAGAAAACTCCTGGAGCAACACTGGCTTCACTGCAGACATGTAGAAAGCGAAAGAGCCTGGTTCATGAATGTATATGCGATAATCACTGGAGGTATAATAACTTACACATTCACG
>JACQOM010000108.1 GCA_016202525.1 Chloroflexota bacterium
CGTCCCATCGATATCGGCGACTAAAAGTTTATAGAGCTTGTTTGCCATCCTCCCTACATTCTCCTCTACTTATCTTATCCATTTATAAAAGTGTTATACTATGAAAAATGACTGCCGTTTTAGCCAAGCCTGACATCCAGAAGTTATTGCAACAGGAGCCTCCTCTGATAGAAGGCTTCCTTGACCTTGAGGCACAGATGCAGCCCAATGGCTTCGACCTTACTCTGCGTGAGATAGCCCACCTCCATTCAGCGGGCAGGATTGCCGAAAGTAACGCTGAGAGGCTGGTGCCTGGTCTGGTCCCATTGCAGTTCGACGGCAGGGGTTTTATCGACCTGGTGCCCGGTGCTTATATCATTACCTTCAATGAGGTTGTTCACCTGCCTAACAATATTATGGCATTGGGCAGACCCAGGTCAAGCTTGCTCCGCTGCGGTGTCACCGTTAATACGGCGGTATGGGATGCTGGCTACTCCGGCCGCTCCCAGTCCCTGATGGTGGTGCATAATCCCGAGGGATTTTGTTTGCAGAAGAACGCCAGGGTTTTGCAGCTTGTTTTTTTCCATTTGACCCAAGAAACGGATGGCTACAGGGGAGTCTATCAAAGGGAAAACATATAGACACTCGTTTTAGTTCAAGGGAAGAAGACGGGCCGTCTTACTACGGCTGGGTAGTGGTGGCTGCCCTTTCTATTGTCGGGGCGATTAGTTTTGGCATCAGCCTGTCTTTCGGAGTCTTTTTTAAACCGCTGCTGCAAGAGTTCGGTTTATCCAGGACGCTGACCTCAGTGATATATTCGGCTTATATCGTCTTTGGCTCGGTAGTCGGTGTCTTTAGCGGTTGGGCTTTAGACCGGTATGGTGCCAGGGTGATTGTGATGCTAGTCGGTCTATTTACCGGTCTGAGCCTATTGGTAAGCAGCCGGGCTGAAGCTCCCTGGCATTTGTTCCTGAGCTACAGCCTTTTGCTGGCGATGGGCGTGGGACCTGTTTATCCCATTGTAATGTCGACCGTTTCCCGTTGGTTCGACAGGAGGAGGATGCTGGCGATAGGTCTTGTTGGTTCGGGGATGGGTATCGGTCCGATGCTGATAGTACCACTGGCCGCCTGGCTTATCGCTCGCTATGATTGGCACACCTCTTATTTCGTCATGGGTATTGCCGCCTTTGTCATCATAATTCCCTGTGCCCTGTTGCTGAAGAAAGCTCCGGTTGAAGTGACCTCAGTTAAGCTTGGTACTGCGGAACAACCAAACGATAGTAGCCAGGTTGAGCCTTCTATATTGCAGGTAACCAGGACGAGAAATTTCTGGCTGCTATTTGTCATGTGGTTCCTTTTGGCCTACTGCATTTTATTGGTGCTGACTCACATCGTGCCGTACGCTATCGATTCCGGTATTGCTCCCAAACAGGCAGCCTTAGTATTGAGCCTTGTGACTGGTCTGGGCGTTCTGGGCAGACTCTTTATTGGTAGAGTCTCCGATAGTATTGGCCGAAAGCAGGCGGCTGTTAGTTGTGTTCTATTGATGGCTGGAGCGATGCTTTTTCTGATGTGGCCATTACCAAAATTGAATCTGATGGTGCTATATCTGTTTGCGGTTATTTTTGGTTTCTTTAACGGAGGGTTTGAACCGCCTATAGTGGCCCAGTTCGGCGATATTTTTGGTCTGCGTCATATCGGTGTCATCATCGGGGTGTTGAATCTGGGGTGGGGCGCGGGAGCCGCTCTGGGTTCGGCTTCAGGCGGGTATATCTTTGATATCAGTGGCAGCTATAGTACAGCCTTTTTAATTGTGACGGTGGTTTTGCTGATAACCGCCGGGCTGACTTTTCTGCTGAGAATGCCGGCGGCCGGCTGGGAAAGGCGGAAAGCGACTATTGCGCCGCCAGTCTGAGGTGAGACCGGCTAGCCCAGGTAGGTTATCTGTGATGGTGGTCTTTTCTGGACATCGATATCGATACTGGCGTCACGGAACATGGTCAGGAACTCATCGTCGTTATACTTGCCGAAGCTGACAAAACGCTTTATCCTGGCATTGACCAGCATCTTGGCACAGAGAACGCACGGTGTGTGAGTGCAGTAAATTGTGGCACCTTCAAGGCTGACGCCGTGGAGGGCAGCCTGGATGATGACATTTTGCTCGGCGTGAATACCACGGCAAATCTCATGCCGTTCTCCTGAGGGTATCTTTAATTCGTCCCTGAGGCAGCCCAGCTCAAGGCAATCCTTTAGCCCGGCAGGAGCGCCGTTATAGCCGGTAGTCAGTATATGCTTATCCCTGACAGCCACAGCGCCGACGTGGTGCCGGCGGCAAGTGGCACGCTCCGCCACTACCGAGGCTATCTTTAGAAAATACTCGTCAGCGTCCGGTCGGGTTATTTTTTCCATTTTTTATCCTTGAGATAATCGTTTTTGTTTCCCGTCGCAAGTCCGCGAGCGAAGACTCATTGATAATGGTGAAATTAGCCATGGCAATCGGTCCCCCTTTGTTGATATGCTCGATTTCCGTCCTGTCGCGACCGGCGGCTTCTTCCGGGGTGAGAGGCCGTTGCGACCGGCTGGACAGCCGGGCATATCTGGTTTTTGGTGACGACCATATCGCCACGGTGAATAAGTCCTCCCCGTAATAGTCCTTAAGTGAGGTGTATTCCTCCCAGGAGTATAGCCCGTCGATGACTACATCCGTTTCTTTGCGGGAGGAATCAATTGCCGGCAGGTTCAATTTGGCGTAGGCGGCCATTCCC
>JACQOM010000107.1 GCA_016202525.1 Chloroflexota bacterium
AGGTAATCTTCAATCAGCACGGCAGCCACCGACGGGTACAAAAAAAAGTCACCCCTGTACACAGTACGAATGGCCGATACCAGTTCCGAACCAAGCGCCCTCTTGGGAACATAACCATCAGCGCCAGCCTTAATGGCAGACAATATATATTCTTTGTTATCGTTCTGCGTCAATACCAGGACTTTCACTGTCGGGTTTTTCTTTTTCAGACGGCGTGTAGCCTCCAAACCATCCATACCCGGCATAGCTATGTCCATAACTACCACATCCGGCGTTACCTCACGGACTTTTTGAATAGCTTCATTTCCATCAGACGCTTCTCCCGCTATCTTAATATCATCATGGGGGACAAGCAAAGCCCGAATACCATCACGCATTAGAGCATGGTCATCAACTATCAGAATTTTTATTGGCTCCACTGGAATCATCATCTACTTAAATTATAGAGCAATTGGCTCAATCTCTTCAATTCTTATCAGTAATTTGCCACTGGACGGACACCAATACCGCCTTCCTATTTTTAAGGCGAGGTATGCTTGATAAGTTGAAGCAGGGCGTCTATTTCCTCCGGAGTGAGGCTTCCCTTAAACGCTGGCATTGCTGAGCCTGTACGGCCATTAAATATGGTATCCTTTGTGTCAGTGTCGCTCAGCGCCGTCAGGCTCTCCGGAGTTAAAGCTGGAGCCAGTCCGGGAATACCCTGCCGATTCGCTCCATGACAGGCAGCACACCTCGTGCCAAATAATTCCTTGGCCGATACCGCCGTTGGTGTTGTCTCGACTGGATGTGACGGTGCTGCTGTAGGAGTACTTACCTCGTTTTTAAGAGGTGCTTTGATATGACAAACAATGCAGATATCGCTTGGGCGTCTACTGTGGTCAGCCGGAAATTGAGGTGCGCCCCCAATTCCTTTTTCATGACACAGACGGCAATCGGCGCGTCCCTCTAGAGTATGCGGTATTGGTGGCGGCACAATCGTCGCGACTGGCGCCGGCGGCTGTTCCTGTGGCAATATCGAGATAAAACTACCTCGGGAAAGACCCGATATAACCAATCCGAGAATCAGCACTATGCCTAAAAACCAAGCCAACCTCTCCTTCGTCTCGCTTACCTCTCTCTAGTATTCTTACTCGCTCTCAGACTAATTCCATACCTGCGTCTAAACCGAAGGTAACTATTTTCCGTTCAGCTTACGGCTGGAAAAAGACGAACCGTATCAAGAAGCTGAGCGCAGTTAGCCCGCCCCACAAGAGCGCTGTCATCGCTACCAGATAGGCAACACCACGGAGAGCCAAGGCTAAGTTACGCGGTTTACCCAGAAACCATCCCAGCAACATACCGAAAACCGGCACCAGAACGATGGTTAAGACCCATCTACCAACGGGAAAACCTATCCACTCCATTTCTTATTCCTCGTGCTCACCTTCCACTTCAATGACCGGTACCACCTTGGATACGATAGAAAAAAACAACACCAGCATAGCCACAGCCCCGAGAATAGAGGAAAATTCAACCCAGGTAGGGAAGTAACTCCCCGGGACCGACTTGTAAATATCGAAGAGAGGATTCGACAGCCCCTCAACGATAAAGAGCGTTTTCTCAAACAGAGTAGCTAGCACCGGTATAATGGCGACGACGACAACACGCCTCACACTAAACAGCGCGGGCCATATGGTCTGTGCCCCAAGGTAGAGGACAGCGGCAAGAACCAAACCTATAGCCGTCCAATAGATAGGGTCTTCAAGTTTGGCTTCAGTAGCCGTGCGGACTCCTACCGGCGCTGCAAAAGCGCCGGTGATAATCGCCTGAAGCTGAAGCCACAAGAAGAACAGTCCCACCAGCGCCAGTACGCTGCCCATCCTGCGGAAGAGCTTGTCCGGGAGAAGCTCTTCCCAACCATATATCCGCCGGAAAACATAAGCGACAAGGATGACCGAACCGAAAGCCGAGGTGAGGGCAATGCTGAGAAAGGTAGGCGCCTGGATAGGACTATACCACCCTGGCATGGAAGCGATAAGCTGGAAAAGCCAGGGTATGACCCCGCCATGGAGAAGGAACGGAGCGAGTATGACTACGGCGAAAGCCAGCCACCAGGCCATTCTAGCCACCTTATTATCCTCTTCTAGCTGATAGCCCTGAGTTAGCAACTGGTAAAGAGGCGCAAACTGGCTCGGTAGCCGGCGGCGCAGAGCGTAAAGGTCATGACGTATCGTTAGCGACAGGTAGGTTGCGGTCAGTACGAAATACAGCGTAATAACCGTGACATCCCAAATCAGCGGTGAGGTTTGAACGGTGGTAGTATAAGCCTTGACAACACTCGTTACCACCCGGTCGGGACGCCCCAGGTCAATAATGATAAATAGTCCGGCTATAGACAGAGCGCCAATGGTCAGCAGTTCGGCAAGACGGGCAACAGGATAAAAGACCCTCAGCTTGAACAGCCTGACCCCTGCCGAAATGAGGATGCCCCCATGTGAAATTCCAACCCACCAGATAAAGGAACCGATATAGATTCCCCACGGAACACCGCCGCTGGTCCCCCAGTCAGCAAGCCCCGTGACGATGAGTCCGTATTTGAGCTGGAATGCCCAGGCCTGAATGAACCAGAGAAAAACTGCCACCGCGATTGCTACCAGCACGTAATATTTTATGGTAGGAGCGCCCAGCGGTTTGAGTATATTATCTGCCCTAGTTGGGACCCTCACTGACTGCCTCCAAAAAATTTCATAAACCAGGGTTTCGGGCCCTCTAGAAGTGTCGCCCGTTTCTCCACCAGACCCCAATCTGCATAAGAGACAGGCCCGTCTACCGGCTTAGCCGAACGTGAGGGCTGCTGGCCAATATAGAGAATGCTTGGTTTGGTGCCCTGGTTCTCCAGGAGCCGGAACGTTGAGAGGTTCCCCCCTTTCTCCTTCATTCTCTGCCTGAGATATTGGTGAGGTTCGCTGTTCGGGTCGTTCATGTCGCCGAAGTGGAGGACATTACGGGGACAGACCAGCGCACAGACCACATTACCTCTGCCATCATCCTGCCGGTCGGGACAGAAGGTGCACTTACCCATCACCCCTTTTGGAGGATTCCCGATAGACCAGACTCCGCGATAATCCCTTACCTTTGGATGATAGTAATTCACTCTTTCCGGCTCGCCCCACTGAAAGTAGTTGACTCCGTAAGGACAGGCAACCATACAAAAGCGGCAACCAATACAAATGTCATAGTTGGTCAGGACAAGACCATCCTTGTCCCGCTTGTGCCGGGCGCGTACCGGGCACACCTTTACACAGGGAGGATTGGCACAATGCTGGCACAAGCGCACCAGGAAATTCCGCTCATCCCGGTTCTCATCCTTATGGGCGAGGACATATATCCAGAACACCCCCGCCGAGTTGAAATTGTGATTCTGACACGCGTAGACACAACTGAGGCAGCCATCACAAGCCTCCAGGTCGATGACCATACCCATCTGCACCTTCCCCGGTTGTTCAGGATGCTCTTCGTTTCTCTTCAACAATAAGCCGGCATGATTTTCGCCGATAGGAACCTCAGCTGCCCGTGCCTTACCGCCTAACCCGCCTAGCAACCTCGCCCCTAGTATTGAAGCTAGAGTGACACCGCCAGCCTTGAGTAGCGTGCGGCGAGATATCTGTTTCGTAACAGCGGATTCTGTCAGCGCCCTACCGGTACCATCACCTGAGGTTAGCAACCGTTGGTCGACACCAAACTCTTTGAGATAGGATTGATGATACTTCTGATGAAACTCCGCCTCAGAAAGTCCACCGGCAACCAGTCTTTGAGCGTCTTCGGCTACATGGTTTGCCAATTCAGTGTTGAGTTGTGCTGCCGGCAGCGATTGCCCAACCCGTTGTTCCCGTTCCTGTCTGAACTTATCCACTATCTTTTGACTGACTGTCAACCTGCTTTCTCAGATATTTCGTCTCACACGCGACCATCGAAAGCCATAAAAAACCAAAACGAGTTCGTTTTGGTAGCTACTTTTGGGAAGAGGGTGAAGATAACCCCCGTTAGACATCACCCTATCACCCCTGTTACTTACTACTAATTCTATACCTATTCCAGCTTTGGTGACAACAACCGTTCACTGACCATCATTTGTCTGGTATCATTTAGCCTTGAAGCTACCACTCTGATGAGTCCCTTCACTATTTCATAGCCCATTTTAGGATTATCCCGCAGCAAATCCCTGAGCTTATTACCATTAATTGATAATGCCTTTACCTTTTGCAGACATACCGCGGTAAGAGTATAAGCGTACGGTTCGACTAAAGCCGACCAGCCAATCACCTCATTTTGGGCCATCACATCAACGGTTATCTTCCGACCTGATGCTGACTGCGCTTTGGGCAACATCATTTGCCCGGCTACTTTCCCTTCTTGAATAACAAAAAGCTCTCCGGCCTTATCGCCTTCCTGGAAAATAGCCGTTCCTGCCTCGTATTGCTTCTCCTGAACTAATGAGGCTATCTTCTCCAGTTCAGCATCACTCAATGCCGAAAATACCTGGCTTCCTTTAAGAATCTGCTTTATTGTCATCTCTTACTTCTACCTGCATAATAATGCATTAAAGAGCCTTCGAGGAACTCTTAGACTTCAATGAATTCATCAGCCTTACTGCCAGACCGAGAAGCATCGTCACCCCACCGGCTAAAGCTACAAATATTCCCACCGGAGCAAAAAATATGGTGAGAATGAGAAACCACCCCCCCAAAACACCCAGACCACCAAAGAGCATGATTTTATCAGTTGCCGAATTGCCTTTTTGCGTGGGGACTGCCCGCGGTTTCACAACAATGTCAGCGAAAACCAAGTCATTTGGCGACACCATATTGCTCTGGAATAGCTCATGCAGTTTGAACGGCGTATTAACTCCCAGCTTTTCTCTGGAAAAGGAGGATACGGAATCTCTACCCAGACTATATTCCGGCAAGTGTTTCAAATCCAAGTTGCGCAGCAATATCACTTGCGTATTGGGTATCTCCTCGGCAATAGCCTGAGCAGTATCCAGACCACCCATCCGTGACAGCGGGATAGTATCCAGACCAACAGTATGGGGAAGGTAACAATCGATAATAACTGCATCCGGCCTCAGGTTTCTCGTCAGAGTCAATGCTCTGGTGGCATCCGGTGCCTGACCGACGATAACGCCTCCCTCTTCCCCTTCAACCACCCCTTTGAGAAAGTCACGCGCCCGAGGATATTCTGAAGCAACAACTACTCGAACATTTCGTTTTAGCATAGCCTTAACCTCCCAGAATCACTCTATACCCTAAAATTAACACACCTGGTAAGGCTAGGCTATACACAGTAGAGGGGACTTTGGTTACGGAAAATATGTATCTTTTACTTACTGTTTCTAGCGAGAAGTCCGATTGGCTACTTGGGATTAAGTATCCAGGGTAATGAATCCTCGCCGTAGAGCATACTTGACCAGCTCCGTAGGGCTACGTAGACCTAGTTTAGCCATGATATGGGCACGGTGAGTCTGTACCGTAGCGATGCTAAGAACCAGAAGAGTTGCAATCTCCTGATTAGTATGACCTTCCGCAATCAGCTTCAGAATCTCCCTCTCGCGGCTGGTCAGTCCATCATAAGTTTCTTTATCATTCCCTTGTTTGACCCGCTGCAGGTAATCGCTCAGTAGCTTCTTAGCCATCGTGGGATATAAGAACACATCGCCTTGCCGAACCACTCGCAGGGCCGCAATCAATTCACTGGAAGAGCCACCTTTAATAAAATATCCGGACGCCCCGGCATCAAGAAACTTAAAAAAGTATTCGTCACCTTCATGCATGGTCAGCACCAATATTTTAACATCCGGGTTCTTCTTCCTTATCTCATAAGTAGCTTCCAGGCCATTCATTCCCGGCATGGTGATATCCATCAGAATGATATCCGGTTGAATTTCCTCCGTTTTCTGCACCGCCTCTTCACCATTAGTCGCCTCTCCCACCACCTCTATATCAGGCTCAGCTTCCAGTAGATTACGGAAACCCTCGCGGACTATCGCATGGTCATCAGCAATCAATACCCGCATTTTTCTCGTTTCTGCCATCAGTCCTCCCGGTTTAATCGACTCGAATTCTTTACTTTGTTTCCACTAGACTGGATTCTCCGATTGAACTGGCTATCGGAATCTCCACAGTCAATTGAGTTCCTCGCCCGACCTGTGACTTAATGTTAAAAGTACCACCCAAAAGGGTAGCCCTTTCCTGAATACCCAGCAGACCCAATGGCTGCGCTCCCCCTACCCCCCTCGACCTGAAAGCAGCCGCCACATCAAAACCTTTACCATCATCTTCAACAACGATGGTGACTTTATTATCCTTCAATTCCACCTGTATCCTGACGTTATGTGCCTCAGCATGCCTGGCAATATTATTGGTGGCTTCTTGAATCATCCTGAAAAGGGCGGTCTCAACCACCGGAGCCAGACGCTCATTCAAACCTTTGGTCTTAAAATCGACCCGGATACCAGCAGACTCAAGATGACGCTGGGTATGGGCCCGGATAGCAGTGACTAAACCCAGGTCATCGAGTGCCGAAGGACGAAGGTCAAGTGTTAGTCTCCGCAAATCCTCTAGAGCACGAGCCACCAGAGACCGGGCATTCTTCAGCTTCTCTTTAAGTCTAGGTTGTTCCGGTGAAGCCATATTTTCTAAGGATTCGATATTGGCTATCAGTCCGGTCAGGACCTGACCATGCTCATCATGCAGTTCCCGTGCAATCCGTTTACGTTCCTCTTCCTGAGCATTGATAACACTACTTAGCAGTTGTCCTCGCAGTTTTTCTTTTTGCTTTGCTTCCTCATACAAAATAGAATTCTCAATAGCCAAGCCCACATGGTAACCGATTGAATCGAGAAGCCTGAAGTCGTCTTCGGTAAATGGCCGCTCATTAGAACCGGCGATATTCATAACACCCAGCGTTCCAGCCTTGGATTTGAGAGGTACGCTAACAAAATAATCGATGCCTTCCTTAATCACCGCCTCCTCACCCAGCATCGGACACTGGGAAACATCGTTTACCATCCGTGTCTGCCCGGAATGCAGTACCCCACGGCAGGCACAATCAGCCAGCGAAAAACCGGCTTCATGGCAATTAAAGGCACTCGTTAAACCGATACAGGTCTTCACTTCAAGTTTATTACTATCGGGACTACGCAGAAATACGCAGCCGGCGGTGGTCTTGGTAACTTCCAGCACCCGCCGCATGGCGTTCTGTAGTACATCCTCCAGATTGAGAGACTGGTTGACCGTGTTAGCTATAGAATTAAGCGCCGACAACTCTTCATTACGCAATACCAGCTCATTTCTCGATTTAGCCAGTTCCTGAGTCATGGCATAGAAAGCGGTACTGAGCTGCCCAATCTCATCTTGACGTACTACTGGAACTCCTGCCTTAAAGTCCCCGGCGGCTACCTTTTTCGTCGCCGTGGTCAGCGTCCTAATTGGTTTGACAATCCCTTGCATCATCATCCACACCAAGAGCGAGGCGCCGACCAGCAATATTACTCCGAAGAAAAGCAACCTCTGACCCAGCTGGCGTGTCGGGGCAAGAGCTTCTTCTTCCGATTGCCGTATAGCTACCCCCCAGGAAGTAGTGGACAGGGGAGCGAAAGCCAGCACATCCCTCTGCCTCTCCAGTGACTGCTGGGTTTCATGACATCTATGGCACACGCCGACGGTAGCTTGTCCCCGGGCGATTAATGCCGCAAACTTAACTGGATGGTCACTCCTCTCAAAATATTTAGGCGGAGAGGCTGGTCTGGTTCTAGCCAGGACAATCCCGTTGCCATCGACAAGCTCAACATATCCGGTCTTGCCCACTATTACCGCCTCACTGAAAACACCAACGTTAGATTGCCCGACATCAACTGAGATGGCTAAAGCCCCAATAATTTGACCATCCCCAGCCACAATAGGAGCGCTCATCAGCACCACCGGTACATCAGTCAACGGGGTGGACATCAAACCGGATATAACAACCACACCTGTGTTCACCATCTTACGCACTTCAGGATGTCCGGACATATCCGTTCCGACAACTGCAGGCATCTCTGGCTCAACCCGTATGACTCGGCCGTCGCTATCGAGAAGAAAAGCATTTAACGTAATAATGCCTGACTGAGCGAGTATCCTGCGCAGTGAATCTGCCACAGTGATGAATTTCTCCTTATCGGGAAGTGCACCATTGAAATCGGCGGCATTCTGCAGATGCAGCATAACATGCCTCATATTTTCGTCCAGGTGGTTAGCGATGACACGGCCTATTGTCAACCGTTCCTGAAGCATCCGATTAACGCTTTCATTCACTGATTGAATCCCCAGCCAGCTAAAGAGGCTCAGGCTAACGACTAGCCCGGCTATAACGAGCAGATTAATCCTCTTTTGCAGAGTTAGTTTAGTAAACGCTTTCATAAAAGAAGACTTCCGGACAAATTCAAATCACCGTCTTATCTTTACATCTTACTCTAGCAGAATTATGATACAGAGTAACGGTTCAAGTCAAACACCAGACCTGTATGGCAGCACCACAGAGTCACGAGTGATGAACTCCGCAATTCTAAAACCCGGGGGGAAATTGCCAAAGCCGGTTTAAACATTGCTCCAGTTCAGAGGATGGCCTACGAGCTAACGTATCCTGACAAATCTTCGACCACATCTTTTCAAGTCTGCGAACAATTGAAACCAATCATGGATAAATCACCGCAAGGTATATACGCTTACCTCGATGATGTTCACAAAATCTGCAATAAGAAATTGGCTGACCTGCTTGGTTATAAGTCAATCAGGGAATGGGCAGACACCGATGCCCCTCTGTCTGATATTGTTGAGGAAGACCAGGAAACCGTAGTTTCCGCCTTAATCGATGCCTCGGAGAAACGGTAGCCAGCACTATCGAGGTAAGAGCTAAGAATATCAAGACCGGCAAATTGATAAGAACCAGGATGATACTGGTACCCATCGCCTTCCAGGGCCATATTTTTACCCTGCACTTTGTCAGCAAGATTTGACCGGCTTCTTCCCTTCGCTACTTCTCCAGCAACTCTTTCATAGGCTTCCAGTAATAATCGCGCCAGCCCTGACTCACATCCTGATAGCTTTCCTCGGGAACACCAGTCTGCGTGAAGGTCAGCCGGGTGCGACCATCAATCTCCTTCAAGGAAAAGGTGGCTTTGGAATAATACCCTGCCGGCCAATTACTAAGTCGCCAGGACTGAACAATTTTCTTATCCGGTATTAGCTCCAGGTTAATGCCCTGGAGGTCGCCGTCCCAAACAGTAAACTTGCCGCCGACTTTTCGACTGATACTGGCCTTGCTGCCGGTAAACTCAGAATGCTTTTTTGAATCCATTAACACCTCATAGACTTCATGCGCGCTCGCTTTAAATGTCGCTGACTGCCGAATCGTCTTAGTCTTCATTATTAACCCTCCAGTATCATTTCTTCATCTCAATACCTATTTTATTGAAATCCCCCGGGCCTTTCCAGCAAGCATAATGAACAGACTAATAAAAACTACCCGCTATCCGTATGAATACGGATAGATAAAAAAAGAAGGGGGAATTAAAATTTACACAGATATTTTGTTTATTAAATTTACTGACAAGTCATGAGACATTAAACAGACACTGGTCAGGCAATAAGTCACGGATATTCAATATGAAACAGGGGGTGACACTGTGAAAAGTGGAGAAACCTAATCAAATGACGCTGCGAAATATTAAACAATAAATGGCAGAGATTCAAATCGAAAAAGGAGGTTAATCAATATGGAAAAACAGAGGATGCTATTAGCCGCCAGGTTATTCTCGGTTGTATCGATAGCGGCTCTGCTTGTTTTTAATCTCGGCAACAAACCTGACGGAGAACCATATCATGGTAAACATACCATGTTCCTGACCGACGAGCCGGGCAACTGGTTCAAGAGTGCGGAGACAGGGACTCCGGTACTCATTATCGACCGGGACGAGCGAGTACAATTCGACCGCGGAACACAGACCGGCACGAAGCATACGGTTACCCTGCTGATACAGCCCACCGGCTCTGACCTGGCCGTAGACCAGAATGATGCCGGCAATGGGAAAATTAGTGCCGACTTTAACGTCCCCGGCGTCTACCTGTTCGTCTGTAAGGTACACCCCTATATGACGGGCGTGGTAGCCGTAAAAGATGCCGGCGGGAATATTCCACCCGTAACCAAGGAGCAGTTGCCGTTCATCGGGCATCTTGGTGTGGACTCGTTAGACGCCGGCACGGTTCTTTCGGTGCTGAGGTCCATCGCACCTACGGACGCAGACAAGCAGGCCAAGTGGAACATCTTTACCGCGGCCGATGAGTTCAAGCCAGCAAAAGCCGGTGTCGGTGAGGTCTGGATTGATACCCAGTTCGAGAGGGTTCCCGGGCAGATGGATGACCGCGGTGACCTTAAACCTGGCAGCATCACAGTGGTAAACGTGGACAAGTTCACAACTACGCCGCCTTTTACCGTAGAAAGAGAAATCAACGGACTTGACCCTGATGCCGCCGGACTATGGAACAACCCCCACAACATGTGGGCTAACACCGCCCTCAATACAATCTACAACGGCAACTGGTTCGGCAAGTCGCTCAACAGAATCGACCGCGCCAGCGGTGATATCCGGGAAACCATCGTCGCCGGCGAGGCGCCGACCCACATCGTCACCATCCCTGGACCATCCCATCCCCATTTTGGCGTGCTGACACTGCCTCTGAGCGCCGAACAGGATATGGATAAAATCCAGGACAGGGACCAGAGGCTGAAAATAATCGACCATTTCCCAACCGGCGCCGGGCTAAACCATCCCCATGCTCAATGGATTACCTCAGACGGTAACCGGATTGTGGTGCCCAACGTCTTCAAGGGACTGGGCGTAGCCGGTTCTATCTCCATTCTGGATGCGGCTAACGGCAATATTCTCAAGGAATTCAACTTCTCACCTCTTGGACTCAATTCAGCTTTACTACTTCCCATCGCCACCGGTATCAAGGGGAGCAGCAAAGCCTATATAGCCAATGGCGCCAGCGGCCAGGTGACAGTCATCGACCTGGTCAGCCAACAACTCATCAAGAACATCCCGGTTACCTTCACGCCGGATGGCCAGCAGGGGCCTCAGTTTACCATCTTTGACACCTTGCAATTCCCCATCCAGACACCGGTGAGTCCTGATGGTAAGTTCGCAGGCACCGCGGTGTTGTCACTGACGACCGTCGGCAGACCGCCAACCGGCTCAGCAGACCATATCGCCATCATCGATACCGCCACCGACCAAGCAGTCAAGTTCCTAGCCACTCCTGCCGGAACTCACGGAGCCAACTGGGGGGCAAAGAAAGGCGGCGGCTATTACCTCTACGTGAGCAACCAGTTTGCCAATGTCCTCACCGTCATCGACCCGGACCCGAATAACGATGGCAGCGCCGCTGATGCCGCCGTGGTCGGTAGAATACTTCTAGCCAATGGAAGCTTCGGCGCCACGGTAACCGATGGCACCGGTGGGCAGGGTATCAAGCCGTTACCCAATATGTATCCCGGGTGGATTCAGGACACCGTCGCCCTTTCCGGAACGGGACAGCTTTCTGCCGAGGTGCAGGGCTGGATTGATGAGCTGACTGCAGCGCAGAAAAATCCCTCTCCGTAAGTATTGGAACACACTCACCGTGAGGGCTGCCCACATGGTCAGCCCTCATCTTTCTTCGGACCTTTCGTGAAACGGCCAGGTTGCTCCTTGAAGATGAGCAGCACTCTTGATTCCGCTACTTTACTAATTATAGTGAGGGGTATACAATTAGCTAGTTTGGGTTACCGGGCAGGTAAAGTTTGCTGAAATGAAAAGCACACAGCACATGGGCGAACGGCAGATATCCAGCTTATGGAACCAGGCTCAAGCAGCGGGGATCTCTCGCCGCAAATTTCTAGCGTTGCTGGCAAGCGGTGGAGCGCTGGCGATACTGGCAGCCTGCCAGGCAAAGGCGCCTACTACACCACCAACCACTCCCCCAGCCACTCCAGCTACTCCCCCACCGACAACCCCGGCAAGACTAATCTACAAACCGATTCCCGAGGCCTACTTCATTCCGCTGGGCAGTAACGCCGAAATGCGTTTTGAGGTCATGGCTAACCGCTCCTACCTCACTCCTAACTCATTATTTTTTGTGCGCAGTCATACCTCGACTCCTCTCATCGATATCAAAACTTGGCGGTTACGCATCGAGGGAGACGGGGTACAAAACCCGTTCGAGTTGACCTATGACGACCTTCTCAAGATGCCCAGCCGGACGGTGACGCGCTTTGTTGAGTGCGCCGGTAATGGCCGTTCGTTTTTCGGTTCGCTAATGAACAAACCGGCTGACGGCGGACAGTGGCATCTCGGCGCCTATGGAATCGCAGAATGGACCGGCGTTCCACTGACTGACCTCTTACGGCGGGCAGGACTCAAGAAAACAGCAGTGGATGTAATGCCTACCGGACTGGACAGCTCGAACGTGGAACGCCCGATGCCGGTAGCCAAAGCAGTGGCAGAAGATACCATTGTTGCCTATCTGATGAACGGGGAGATTCTCCAGCTTGACCACGGTTTCCCGGCGCGAGTCATCGCCCCGGGATGGGTCGGCGTTAATAGCGTTAAGTGGGTCGGTAAGATTACCGTATCAGAGAAGCCGATTTACGTTGAAAAGAATACCAAGAGCTATGTGCTTATCGGCCCGGATTACCAGCCACAGCCACCGGCGGATGGACCCGCAATCACCAACCAGACCATCAAAAGCGCCTGTGCTCTCCCCTGGCCAGCCACCTTAAACGCCGGCTCACAGAAAGTGGTTGGCTACGCCTGGTCAGCCTTCGGCAAGATTGCGCGGGTAGAGGTCAGCCTGGATGGCGGAAAGACCTTTCGCGATGCGACCCTCACCGGACCAAATATCGAACAGGCCGGCACCCGCTGGGAGTTATCTTTTACCGCTCAGCCGGGAGCGATAACGATTACGCCGCGGGCTACGGATGACAAAGGTAACACACAATATGATGTCTCCCAGCAAAAATGGAACAAGCTTGGCTACCTCTTCGGCGCCGTTGTCCCTCACCCTGTGACCGTAGTCAGCTAAGCTGGCACCGGGCGATTCCAGGTTATTAAACTTGGCTGACTATTGCCAAACATTGCCAGCGGGCTGTTTCTAAGTGTAGCCATTAACCTTGAGCCGGAGGTTATCTTATGATACTCGAACGGATTAAGTCAGAAGGCATAGCTCATAACTCTTATCTGCTTGGTTCCGGCAATGATGCTGCCGTAATCGACCCGCGGCGGGATTGTCAGGTTTATACTGATTATGCCCGGAAGAAAGGGCTGAAAATCAGGCATATCTTCGAGACTCACCGTAACGAAGACTATATGGTCGGCTCAATCGAGCTGAAGAACCTTACCGGCGCTGAAATCTACCACGGCCCAGGACTTGACTGGAAATACGGAACTACGCTGCAGAATGGCCAAACATTCCAAATAGGTTCACTCCGCCTGACCGCTATCCACACACCGGGGCATACTGACGAAAGCATGTCTTACACAATCGCTGATTTGGCTACCGGTGAAGCTGCCGTAATGGTATTTACCGGCGACACTCTATTCGTGGGCGATGTAGGACGGACCAACCTTTACGGGCTAAAAGAAGTGCCAAGGCTGGCGTCAAATTTGTACGACAGTATTTTCAACAAGCTTCTGCCGCTGGGTGACGGCGTCATAATTTATCCTGCCCATGGAAGTGGCTCGGTCTGTGGTAGGCACATTGCCGACCGAGACGAAAGCACCATTGGCATCGAAAAAGCACAGAACCCGGCGCTTCAGAAAAAAACCAAGAGCGCTTTCATTAAATACAAAGTCGCTGAGAAGCCGGAAAGACCCTATTATTTCACCCAAATGGAAAAGCATAATTTAAAAGGGCCGCCGTTGCTCGGTCCCCTGCCATCGCCAGCGCCGCTCACACCGGATGAGTTCAGACAAGAAGCCGACAAAGGGGCAGTAGTCATTGACACCAGCGAGCCGCCCGCTTTCCTGGGAGCTCACATTAAAGGGTCTTACAGCATCTGGCTAGAAGGGCTGCCCGCCTTTGCCGGGTGGGTACTACCCTATGACAAGCCTATCCTTCTCGTTCTGGAAGACCAGACCCACCTGGAAAGAGCGGTACGTTACCTGCTCCGTGCCGGCTACGACCAAATCACCGGCTATCTGAAGGACGGTATCGATAGCTGGTACAACGCCGGATTCCCCATAGAAAGCCTGGGGTCGCTCTCCGTGCACCAGCTTAAAAGCAAGTTGGACCACCGGGAGAGACTCCTCCTGCTGGACGTGCGCGGACAGGAAGAATGGGAAACAGGTCACATCGATGATGCCCTGCACATCTATATCGGGCATCTTGAGCGGAGACTATCTGAAATCCCTCGAGATAAGCCCATAGCCGTGTACTGCGGCACCGGGCACCGTGCCGGACTCGGCGCCAGCATCTTACTCCGGGCAGGTCATTCCGAAGTCTACAACGTCCCCGGCAGTATGACGGGCTGGGTAGCTGCCGGTTTTCTTGTCACCAAAGACTGAACCCACAGCACACACAAATCCTTATGAACCTTTCTAAAAGCGGGCGAGCGTTGATGAATGAAGTCAACTAGGAACCGGAGCCATTCTTCCTGAACAATTCATAGCTGGGGCAGAGTTTCCGCAATATACACTCGGAGCAGCGAGGACGTATCGCCTTACACACTTTTCTGCCGTGTTCAATCATCAGCACATGAA
>JACQOM010000110.1 GCA_016202525.1 Chloroflexota bacterium
CAGGTGGTCGGAGGTTCAAATCCTCTCGCCCCGACCATAGCCTCAGGGCCAGTTGTTTAGACCAATCTGATACGCTAGAAATAGCGAGTGTAGCAGATTTATTCTTACTAAACAGACCGAGGAGAAAGCCCTCGTATCATAGAATTCTACGCACAAAACCTAAAGCGTTATGTTTAATAGGTAAAAATACCGAAGTATTCTGTAGTGATGGAAGCCAAAGAAATCCGTTCTGATTTGCCCCCGCCGTGCCCGGTGCACAAGGTAGGCGATAATTTTGTGGTTAACAATGTCACTTGCGAGGGCAAGATTTACCATGGTGTGCTGGTGAAGCAGGCAACACGACTTCGGGCTCTGACTAATGGTCTGCCGTCAGCCAACGTCATCTATTACAAGTGTCCTGACCAGGGCAGGGTAGTCTACGAAATCCGGCGTGACCCTGAACGCTGGTACAATGATGCTATTCCCCCCTTGACTAATGCATTGATGAATACATCCGGTCCTTTGGTGTAGGTATTGAATACTGACAGCGGCATCCGCAGGCCGGCCGATGATACTGAGAGAAGAAAATGGCAGAACCCGGAAGCCATCCTATCCGACATCGGTTTAAGGCTCGGCTTCACCTTCGTAGACATAGCCTGCGGTGGTGGTTTCTTTGCTCTGCCAGCTGCTAGAATGGTCGGCAGGAGGGGAAAAGTATACGGCCTGGATACAGACACTCGGTCCATAATCGGCTTGAAAGAGCAAGCTGCCAGGGAAGGCCTTAAAAATCTGCACCTATTGGTCGGTAGAGCGGAAGAATCGGTTATATGCGAGCAATGCGCCGACATTGTCTTTTTCGGGATGGCACTTCACGACTTTCAATATCCATCTAAAGTTCTGGAGAATGCCAAGAGAATGGTCAAGCCCACCGGCAGATTAATCAATCTAGATTGGAAGAAAGAGTCAACGGAGTTAGGTCCTCCGCTAAAGAAAAGATTCAGCGAAGAAACAGCGGTGCGCCTAATTGAGGCAGCTGGCTTTTCCGTGGAAACTGTTACAGATAGTGGACATTATCACTACCTGATTATCGCCAAGCCACAGTGTCAAAGCCTTCCCGGCCACCATTGAATTTACCTAGATGTGGGCAAAGAATCTATCTTTTTGTATACAGCACGACACTTTTACCGAAAGTGAGATTCAAAGAACCTTCATTATGTGAGAGAGCTATCGACATAGAAACGTAAGCCTAATGATGTAACCTCCTTTTTTGATGATATAATACCTGTAAAGGTGTCGAATCCAGAAGTCATTTGCTTACGAAATTTAAAAGAGGTTAATTATTATGAAAAGCTCTATCCGTCTCTTCCGCATTGCCGGAATTGATATCGGAATTCACTACACATGGTTCTTCATTGTTCTGCTAGTTACCTGGTCTCTGGCTCAAGGGTACTTTCCTCAATTGTACCCGAATTGGAATACATTGTCTTACTGGATAATGGGCGCTCTGACTGCCATAATGCTCTTTGTTTCAGTCCTGATTCACGAAATGGCACATTCCCTGGTCGCCCGGGCTAAAGGGATGTCGGTAAACAGTATCACGCTGTTCCTTTTTGGCGGGGTCAGTAATCTACAGGAAGAGCCGAAGCAGCCCGGCGCCGAGTTTGTCATGGCTATCGTCGGCCCACTGACAAGCCTTGTCTTAGCCGGAATTTTCTGGAGTCTAAGCAAAATATCTAATCCGCAGAGCATGGCGGGGGCGCTGGTAGGTTACCTGACATTAATAAACCTGATACTGGCTATATTTAACTTGTTGCCTGGCTTTCCTCTGGACGGCGGCAGGGTATTACGCTCTATTATCTGGGCTGCGACCGGCAGCCTCACCAAGGCAACCAATGCCGCAGCCCTGGCAGGTCTTTTTTTAGGCTGGGGGCTGATAACGTACGGGGTACTCCAGGCACTCTCAGGTAACTTGGGAGGGCTATGGACTGCTTTCATCGGTTGGTTTCTCAATAACGCTGCCGATGTCAACCGCAGGGAAGTTACCCTCAGGGAGCACTTTAGTAACATCAAGGTCAAAGAAGTTATGGGTACCAACGGGGAGACGATTGCTCCGAACACTTCCGTGGAACAGGCCGTCACAGGTATTCTCCACAGAAAATACGACCGCGCCGTACCGGTATGTCAGAATAGTCGACTCCTTGGTATCATCACAATGACTGATATCAAAGAGTTGCCAAAAGATAAATGGGCAACAACACCTGTCGAACAAATTATGACCCGCAGTCCTCTTTACACAGTCACCGCTGAAGATACGGTAGACACGGTGTTAAAGCTGCTCATGGAACATGACATCAACCAGGTGATAATAAGCGAGCAGGGACAGTGCTCCGGAATACTGAAACGCGCTGATATAATCAACTATTTACACCTGAGTAACGAGTTAGGCGGTACCCGAAAACGGTAGCCAAAATCAAATCAGCCTTGCTTCTGCTGAGACTTCAAGAAAAAGATAAAGACACCGACTAAGAAAACCACCGGTAAAGCAAATAACCATAAGAAGTCCGACCCACCTTCACTTTTCACTGGGGATACCGGCGCTGGTCTTGCTACCGGAGTTTCGGCTGGCTTTACACCGGTCGCTGGAGTTGTAGCAGGCGCCGGCGATGGGGACGACACATTTCGCCTCGTGACCAGGAAAGTTGCCGACTTCTCATTGTTCTGCTCGTTACTCTCGATAACCTCTTCCTGAGGGTCGACAACCGCCTTAATAACATGTGAACCTGCCTGCGCAACCCAGGTGAAGGTCTTGTTATCGGCAGCCCCGGAATCCAATGACTCCACAGGAACAGCAGCCACATTAACACCATCAATGTAATTAATGATTTGGAAGGAGCTTGCTTTAACGCTGCCCTGGTTCTTTACCGTGACCACGAAGGTAATGTTATCACTTAATGACGGGTTTGCCGGCGTCCATGTTACCGCCTGGACAACAAGGTCAGCCGGAACCGGATAGATTACCGTCTTCTCATTATTGTCCTCATTAGCCTCGGCAATCACTTTGTTAGCATCAGCAACCGCCTTGACAAAATGAGTACCCGCCTCCACAGTCCAGGTGAAGGTCTCATTATCCGCAGCCCCGGCACCAATCGAGCCGATACCGATTGAATTCAGTTGAATGCCATCGATATAATAAGCAACGTAGGAATTACTGGCTATACCCTTACCCTGATTCTTGATAATCACCGTCAAAGTCATCTTTTCACCTACCGCTGGAATCGGTGGCGACCAGGTAATGCTCTGAATAATAAGGTCAGGAGCAGGAGCCCCTGAAAAGTTTACCGTTTTCTCATTATTGCTCTCATTACTCTCGAGAACCCTGTCGAACGGGTCGACAATCACCCTAACAACGTATGCCCCCGCTTGAGCCGTCCAGGTGAAGGTCTTCGTTACCACGCTGCCAACGCCCAACAGCGGAACATCTTGAGGGTCTGCGAAAAAGTTACCGACATACAGGTGAACAGCGAATGAACTAGCCACAGCATTACCCTGATTCTTTAGGCTAACAGTGAGGGTTACCGTCTCTCCTACTACCGGATTCGCTGGCGACAGCACAATACTCTGAACGATAAGGTCAGCAGCCAGAGTCGGGAAGGTTACTATCTTCTCATTATTGCTCTCATCACTCTCCACAATCCGGTTGTATGGGTCGACCGCTGTCTTAACTGTATGCGCGCCTGGCTGAGCAAACCAGTTAAACTTCTGACTGGTAGTAGCATTAGAAGTTAGCGCACTAACCGAAGTATAAGACAGAGCGGTATCATCGATATAGAAACCCACCACTGGTGGTTCAGCCTTACCACCGCCTTGATTCTTAATAGTCACCGTGAAAGTTACATTATCGCCCTCTACCGGACTAGCTGGCGACCAGGTTAACGATTGAATAATCAGGTCAGGAAGAACCGTCAGAACAGTTACCTCCAGCGCATTGTTGCTTTCATCACTCTCGGCAACCCAGTTCTCGGCATCGGCGAGCGCTTTAATGACATGAGAACCAGCTTCGGCAACCCAGGTGAAAGTCTTGGTCAGCACACCTCCTGCCAACACCATCGGAATATCCTGGGAACTTTTGAAAGAGCCATCGACATAAAAGGAGAGACGAGAAGGAAATGCCTGGTCACTACCCTGATTCTTTACAGTGACATTAAAGGTGACTGTATCACCCACTGGCGGACTTGTCGGTGACCAGATGATGCTCTGAACGATGAGGTCGGGACCAGCCGCCACCTGAAAAGCAGGTGCACTTGCTACCAGTGGTATGCGGTTTATGTCCCCCCTCATCCCTGGTAACACCGAATACCCCGAGCCAAATATCAGCGGTATTATTGCTATTACCCTTAGAATCCTCTTCAGCATCCTGAAGTCCTTACCCAATACCATAGTTTCATCCGCATATTCAAGCCAACTACTTGTATCATAGATATTGCTTGCCGATTAGTCAACGAAGGAAAGATAACAATCTGTTACCCAAAGTATTGAAATGGGGATAAAATGGCTCAAGATTTATCCTGAGTAAACCAAAGGATTCAGCAAGGGAGAAAAAGGGTCTATACCATTCTGCCGGCTGAATTATAATTTGGGACGGGGCAAAAGACCAGCCCGCCCGACGATATCCGGGACAATTTCTTCCCAGCCTACTGCCATAATGTGGACGCCATGAACCCCGGGTATCTGTCTAATCTGCCCGATAATCTCCAGAATAATATTCACTCCCTCTTCCTTAGCGTTCTTGGTACCAGCCATCCGGGTAATTATTGAATCGGGAACACTTACTCCCGGAACCGAGCTTTTCATATAACGTGCCATTCCCGCCGACCTGATGGGTATGACGCCAGCCAGGATATGCACCTGCTTATCCA
>JACQOM010000111.1 GCA_016202525.1 Chloroflexota bacterium
GATAAGCAGGCAGGGGAGCGTGTCATTGGTGCTGGCGGTGTCGAGTTTTTCCGTTTTAAGACCATGGGTAAGGGTAAGACCAGGATAACCATGACCTATAAACGGGAGTGGGAAGAAAAGATTGTGGATGAGAAGCTGTTCACTATTAATGTCGAGTAGCAGGTTTGAATTGGAAAGACAGCCACTTCGGGTGAGGAGAGATAAAAAATGGTAGTGGATAAGTATGCTTTAAAACGGTTCGATATTCAACAGGAAGATGCTATCGATTTAGCGGTGCTGGAGACCATTCCCTTTGACTATTCCGGCTCGGCAACCGAGGTGGTTTATGACACTGACGAGTTTACTGCAGTCTGCCCCTGGACCGGTTTACCCGATTTTGCCCACTTGGTGATACGCTATTTCCCGGACAAATTGCTGGTGGAGCTAAAGTCCCTGAAATACTATCTGACCTCATACCGCAATGTGGGCATATTGCAGGAGCACGCCGTGAACCGTATTCTTCAAGACCTGGTGCAACTCTTGCAGCCGGTTTCGATGGTGATAGAGGCTGAATACCGGGAAAGGGGCGGGATTAAGACCAAGGCCATGTCCCGATATCAACGAGAACAGGAAGTCTAAGACACTTGGTAATAACAAAACTAGTTTTTGAGGGGATATACCTGAGCTCTGGGGTCGGTGATACTGGGAGGAAACTCTCCTATCTGCCAGCCTTCACCGGTCGTTTCCAGGTAGAAATACTTTTTACCGTTCTGTTGATAGTAGGCCCCGAAACCATCGGGTAGCGCTATGCCTACGGCCATGTGGTAGGCATTCCTCAGTAAAAGAAGGGCGACATCGTAGCCCATTCTGTCCAGTATGGCAGCCACTAAGATTGACGTGTCCTCGCAGTCTCCACCTCTGTCGAAAAGTGTTTCGATGGGATAGCGTGGATACTCATCAAAGGGGGTAGTCTCAATATCAACCGTGTAGGGTAAACTCTGCACAAAAGCAATCACGAAATTGAGCTTTTGTATCTCGCTTAGGCCGTTAACCAGTGCGGCTTTATTTATCTGTTGAATCAACTGGTCGATATAGGGGTCGTCTTTGGGGTCTTTAGTCATATCGACCCAGTAGGATGCTGATTTGGGTCTCGGCCTCTCTAAATATTCGGCATAAACCGCCAGAGGTATCGGCAGGTCCACTTGTCCGGTAAAGCTTTGGTAGTCCCATTGATAGCTCTGAGTCACTTTTATTGCTAGTACTTTGTCCAGCCGTTTTTGTGTGCTGACTAGCTGCTCATTAAGGGTAAGCGTTTGTTCCTGGTAGCTCCGTATTTGCTGTTGAGTCCTGTCTAAATCAGCCTGTAATCTGGACTTATCTATCTGCAGGTCAGAAATCTGATCTTTCTGCTCGGCTATATTCTGGGTAAGGCCAGAGACGGCTGAAGTAAGATTAGAAACTTCGGGAATTAGTTTGGAAACCTGAATTTCCAGGGCTGTTATTTTAGGTTGATATTTGAGATATCCGGTTGAGTAGCCACCACCCAGACCAATGAGTAAACAGATGAGGACGATAAGGATAGTGCTTAATTTCATGTCCGACCTCCACTCCTGTTATCAGCCTTACCGTGAGACGGAATATACAGCTACTGATAAGGGCTCTCCGGAAAGTTTGACCTTTTCAGTATACAAAACGCTTTCTCCTGAAGTTATGTTTCGTCTAGTTTTGGTTTTTCAGGCAGAAGTGCTATTCTTATCGCTTCTCTGAGGGTGCTCACCGGGATAAGCTGGATGTCCTGCGGGAGTGGACTGACCTTAGCCCCGATTTTGGGCGTCAGGCAGCGCTTGAAGCCCAGTCTGGCGGCTTCGCTAATACGCCTCTCTAACTGGGAGACCCCTCTTAGCTCACCGCTCAAGCCAACCTCTCCCACCGCTACCAGTTCCGGGTCGACACCGGTATCGCGAAAGCTGGAGGTAATCGCCAGGGCGATGCCTAAATCAGCCGCCGGCTCCCCGATTCTAAGACCGCCGGTAACATTGGCTATAATATCCTGGTTGCCCAGTTTTAAGCCGATTCGCCTGCTCAACACGGCTGTTATCAGCAGCAACCGCCCGAAGTCGACGCCGTTGGCAGTGCGGCGGGGTAAGCCGAAGCTGGTTGGGTTGGTCAAGGCTTGAATTTCTACTAGCAGGGGGCGACTGCCCTCAAGTACAGGTACCACCACTGAGCCGATAGCCTCACCCCAGCGTTGTGACAGGAATGCCTGAGATGGGTTAGCCACTTCAACCAGGCCCTGTCCCTTCATTTCAAAAACGCCTATCTCATTGGTGGAACCGAAGCGGTTTTTCACGCAGCGCAGCAAGCGGTGAGCGCTGAACGGTTCACCCTCCAGATAAAGCACGGCATCGACAATATGCTCCAGAGTACGGGGGCCGGCGATGGCGCCGTCTTTAGTGACATGCCCGACGATAAAAACAGGCACGGCGCTGGATTTTGCCCAGTGCATCAGTCTCATGGTGCACTCTCTTACCTGGTTGATACTGCCCGGTATCGTATCTAAACCGGTGAGATAAACCGCCTGAATGGAGTCGATAATTACCAGGCTGGGTGACAGTTGTTCAATCTCGTTCAGGATGACCTCTAGGTTGGTTTCAGCCAGTAGGTAAAGCTGCTGCCCCTTGATGCCCAGACGCTGGGCTCTGAGTTTAATCTGGTGCTGTGTCTCCTCGCCGGAAACATAAACTACTTTGCCTTGCGTTTCAGCGACCATAGCGGAAACTTGAAGTAGCAGTGTCGATTTGCCGATGCCCGGGTCACCGCCGATGAGTGTCAGGGAGCCTGGGACCAGCCCGCCGCCCAGTACGCGGTTGAATTCGCTGAGGGGAAGCGTAAAACGGTCGGCAGCTTCTATGGTAACCTGAGATAGTTCCTGCGGAGGGTTTGCCGGGGACGGAGTCCGTGAGGTAGCCGGTGTCGCCCTTGTTTCGGCAAAGCTGTTCCACGCCTGGCAGTCAGGGCAGCGCCCCAGCCATTGCAGGCTCTCCTTGCCGCACTGCTGACAGACAAAGATAGTCCTGGCGTTGCGTTTATGCATAGGTTGACTTTACTAGATTGCAGATAGTAATGCAAGGCGGATGGGCAAGTCACTCAGTTAGGTAGTTCTAAGGAAGCGGCCCGCATCCCGGAGCCTGTACCATCAGGATGGGTATACGTAGAGAGTGGAGCAAGCGGTCGGCAACGCTACCCCATGCCAAACGGCTTATCCCCGACCGTCCATGGGTGGCAATAACTACTAAATCGATAGTATTCTTGGTGGCAAAGTCACCGATGGCATCGGCGGCTCTGCCGTAGACTACAGCCGCCCGGGCACTGATACCGGCCTTAGCCAGTCGGTCGGTAGTTGCTTTGAGGTATCCCTCGGCTTCTGCCTTGCTATGAGTTTCCAGTGCTTTAAGTTGCTCCATGGATATTATTGCGGCCGCTTCGCGTCCGTAAGGTATTGAAATCGGCTCTACGGCGCGCACGAGTATTACCTCAGGCGGGTCGTCTTTTTTATACAGGGTTTTAACATGGGCAAGGGCACATTCCGCTAACTCTGAGCCATCCAGTGGAACCAGAATTTTCTTGTACATTTTTTCCCTTTCTCTTTTCGATATTACTATTATCTCTCTCGTTTCACGAATATCTTACTATAGTATGTGCCGCTGCGCAAAATCAATATATGGCTGCCATTGTCTTCCCGGAACGGAATTGTTATACTTCTCATCTGGTGGCTGGTGATAGGAGAGCGTGGTGTTTTCATTATTAAAAGAGGGTGAGATTACTTGGTGCAAGATTTTCTCTGGATAGTTTTCATCGCTGTCTTCGTGGTAGGACTTCTTCTTGATTTGCTTGTCTTTCAGCGTAAGGCCCATATTATTCCGGTCAATGAAGCCCTTAAGCTGGTTGCTTTCTGGGTTGCCTTAGCTGCCGGTTTCTTTATCCTTGTCTCCTTTGTCGAGGGGAGGGGAAAAGGGCTCGAATTCGTTACTGCCTACGTGGTTGAGTATTCCTTAAGTATCGATAACCTGTTTGTCTTTCTGGCGCTTTTTACTTATTTTGCGGTGCCCCGGGAGGTACAGCGTAAAGTCTTGCTGTGGGGTATTCTCGGTGCTATTGTGTTCAGGGGGATTTTTATTTTTGCTGGCATTGCCTTAGTCGAGAGATTTCATTTCATTCTCTATGTCCTGGGAGCGATTTTACTCTATACGGCCTATAAGCTGATAGCGCAGAAAGAGAAAGAGGTCAATCCGGAGGAGAACCCGGTAGTCAGGCTTGCCCGAAGATTCATCCGTGTCGACTCCCAGTATGACGGAGCCAAGTTTTTTAAGAAAATAGACGGGCTAAGGTACGCTACGCCCCTTTTTATTACACTGGTGGCTATTGAGACTATGGACATAATGTTTGCGGTGGATTCCGTGCCGGCGGTATTTGGCGTTAGCCTCGACCCTTTCATTGTTTATAGCTCTAACATCTTTGCCATTCTGGGGTTGCGGGCTCTTTTCTTTGCGCTCTCCGGACTTTTTTATCTCTTCCGTTATCTTGTCTATGGCCTGTCTATAGTCCTGGCTTTTGTGGGTGTCAAATTGCTCCTTACCGACATTTACCAGATACCGGTTGTTGTTTCCTTATTAGTCGTCGTCGGTATGATAGCAGCGTCTATATTGGCTTCTATTGTGCTATCCAAGAAGAAAACAGACGAAACGCCGGTGCCGGAGTCCCATCTGAAGGGAAGATAAGGGCTGGATTTCTCTGTTGGCTAATCTATGGTGAGAGCGGGCCGATACCCATACCGGACATAATTGCCAGCATCACGGCGGCCGCCATTACCGAACCAACCTGCCCACCGGTATTGGCCCCGATTGCGTGCCATAGCAGGAAACTCCGCGGATTTGCCTTTTGACCTTCTTTTTGTACCACCCTGGCTGACATCGGGAAAGCTGAAGTTCCGGCCGCACCGATTAGGGGATTGATTTTGCCTCTGGTTATTAGCCTCATTAGTTTACCTAGCAGGACACCGGTTACGGTATCAAGCGAAATGGCAATCAGTCCCAGGATAAAGACCAGTATGGTCTGCCAGCGTAGAAAATAGCCGCCGAGCATGGAGGCGCCGATGCAAAGCCCGAGCAGGAGAGTTACTATGTTAGCTATGGCTCCCTGTGAAACGTCTGCCAGCCGGGCAACGGCTCCGGACTCCTTGAGAAAGTTGCCCAGCATCAGCATACCCATTAGCGGTGCCCCCATGGGCGCAATAAGAATGGTGATTATGCCGGCTACTACCGGGAAAAGAACTTTAACTCTCCGGGAGACCTTTTTCTCTCCTGATGACATCAGTGTGGCGCGTTCTGCCTTGCTGGTTAAAGCTCTCATGATGGGGGGCTGGAGAATCGGCACCATAGACATATAGGAGTAGGCGGCAATCGATACTGCCGGCAGCAAGCCAGGGGCAAACTTAGAGGTGACATATATAGCGGTAGGGCCATCCATAGCGCCGATGATGGCTATGGAAACTGCCTCTTGCTTGGCAAATCCGAGGGCTAGGGCTAAAAAGAGGGTCAGGAATATGCCGAACTGCCCGGCGGCGCCGAAGATAAGAACAATTGGGTTAGCCAGCATCGGGCCAAAATCAATCATGGCGCCCAGACCCAGAAAAAGGAGTACCGGGAATAACTCGGTCAGAATGCCTGAGGTATAGAGCAGGTTGATGACTCCGCCCTTGTCCTGGGCCGAAAGACCGCTCAAGGGCAGATTGCCCAGAATCACTCCGAAGCCGATGGGTATCAATAGCAGCGGCTCGATGTTGCGCCCGATTGCCAGGTAGAGAAGGATAGAGCCAAGCACAATCATGATGACACTTTGCCAGCTAAGATTGCTGAAGCCCTGTACCAGGCTATTAAGTGCTGACAGCCAGACTTCCATATAAAGTCCCCCCTGTCTGTATGCTGAAGTCTTATCCGGGTTTAGTTTTGGCCTCTTCCTCTTTTTTGAATGGGAATAGTTTAATCAGTAAACGTATGACCCAACCCAGCAGGTAAAGGGTAAGCAGAGTGACGGTCATTCCTATGACCATCATGGTCAGACCAAAGCTCCAGTCCAAGTATTACCTCCCAGGTGTTTCTGTTAATATTCGATAGTGGCTATCAGATTACCGGTCTCCACCATTTGCCCCGGCATCACTTTTAGCTGGGTAACTTTACCAGCTACTGGAGACAGTATCGGGTTCTCCATCTTCATTGATTCGATGAAGCAGATGACATCCCCTTCCTGGACCGTATCCCCCACTTTGACTTCAACGGTGGTAATCTTGCCGGTTATCGGGACCTCGATAATTTCTTGTGCCAATTTTCGGCTCCTTTTGTGCTTATTTAATAGTGTCTGTCAGCCCGGTCATGGCAAAACAAAAGGGCGGAAATCTACCTGTTTGTTTTCCCGCCCTTTTCTGTACTGGCTTGGTTAGTCATGGTAATCTACGGTTTATCATCTCCGTCTGAGGCGCCTACCGATGCTAGCTCGGCATTAATTGGTGAGCTGATAGAAAGCTGATTGTCCTGGAGGTCTACTACGACTAAAGCGTAGGTTTCTGTCTTTATCTCACCCTCGACCGAGCCTTCCTTGTCGGCGATTGCTCTCTCTATTTCCGATTTCAGGTTCTTGGAGCATTCGGCAACCAGCGTATTGTCGGATTTCACTTCTACTTTGCGCATTCCCTGGATTCCCTTGATGGCTTCGGTGATGGCAGATATAGTCTCTTTTGGTGCTTCTTTTAGCTTGGCTTTTACTTCAAAAATATCTTTACGGTCTCTGAATTCACCCCTGAGCAGCGAATCAGAGAGTTTATCTTCAACCATGTCCTGAATCACCCGGCGCAGCGGTCGAGCCCCGAAGACCTCATCGTAGCCCTTCTCACCCAGGAAGTCTTTGGCGGCATCGGTTACCTCAAGTTTAATTCCTTTTTCGGTTAGCTGCTTGGTAACCGTCATCAGCATCAAATCGACTATCTTGCGGATGTGTTCCTTGTTCAGTGAGTGGAAGACAATCACACCGTCAATACGGTTCAGGAATTCGGGACGGAAGGTCTTTTTTAGTTCCTCGAGTAACTTATCCTTCATCCTGTCGTAGTCTACTTTCTGAGCTTTTGCTTCATTACTACGCGAAGTAAAACCAATTGAGGTTCCCTTTCTAATAAGCTCAGCGCCGATGTTGCTGGTCATCACAATGATGCTGTTGCGGAAATCGACCCGTCGCCCTCTCGAATCAGTCAGGTGGCCATCATCGAATATCTGCAGCAGTATGTTGAACACATCGGGGTGTGCCTTTTCTATTTCATCGAGGAGTATGCAGCAGTATGACTTGCGCCTCACTGCTTCAGTCAACTGTCCACCTTCGTCATAGCCGATATAACCTGGCGGCGCTCCGACCAACCGGGACACAGTGTGTCTCTCTTGATATTCTGACATATCGAGTCTGATTAGAGTATCTTCGCTGCCAAACATAAACTCGGCTAAAGCTCTAACCAGCTCGGTCTTACCGACGCCGGTCGGTCCCAGGAAGATGAAGTTGCCGATTGGGTGCCTGGGGTCTTTGAGTCCGGCCCGGGCCCGCCTGACTGCTTTAGCTACGGTGTTTATTGCTTCATCCTGCCCGACGATACGATTGTGCAAGGCTTCTTCCATGTGCAGCAGACGGGTGGTCTCGTCACCGCTTAATTGCACTACCGGAATTCTGGTCCACATGCTGACTACTTCGGCAATGTGCTCCGCAGTCACTACCGGCTTCTCCTGGGCTACTGCAGTCTGCCACTGCTGTTCCAGCCCCTTTGTTTTTTCCTCTATCTGGATTTCTCGCTGGCGCAGCTCAGCCGCATAATCATACTGCTGGTTAGCCAAGGCTGCCTCTTTATCCTTGCGTATGCTGTCCTCGACCACCTTGGCTTCTTTCAAGGTGATGGGTAGCACCCGGTGTTTAATTCTGACACGTGACGCAGCTTCATCGACGAGGTCGATAGCCTTGTCCGGCAAAAAGCGGTCGGGTATATATCTGGAGGCCAGGGTAGCAGCTGCTTTCAGAGCTTCATCACTTATAGTCAGTTTATGATGCTCTTCGTAGCGTTGCTTGACGCCGCGTAAAATCTCCAGCGTTTCTTCGACGGAAGGTTCTTCTACCAGTACAGGCTGGAAGCGGCGCTCCAGGGCGGCATCACGCTCGACATGCTTGCGGTAATCATCAAGAGTTGTCGCCCCGATGCACTGTAATTCGCCTCTGGCCAACGATGGTTTGAGGATACTGGCGGCATCGACTGCGCCTTCAGCGGCGCCGGCGCC
>JACQOM010000006.1 GCA_016202525.1 Chloroflexota bacterium
AGCGCGCAAAGGGCCGAGTCGAGACTGGCTTAACCCTGTCCTGGGCTACGTTAAGACGTCACATGCCAAGGAAAAGATACGGCAGTGGTTCAAGAAACAGGAACGCACCGAAAATATCGAGCGCGGGCGTGAGCTACTGGACAAGGTAATGCGCCAACTGGACATCAGACTCAGTGAGCGGGAGAATCTGTCCAAGTTGTTCAAATATGATAGCATGGATGATTTTTACGCTGCCATTGGTTTTGGCGGAATTACCACTCAACAGGTTGCCATGAAGCTGGCCGCCCAGCGGCAACAACCCAGAGTAGCCGAAACGGTAGCGCCTCGCCAACCATCATCGGCAATCAGGGTGCGCGGAGCAAAAGACCTGCTTACTCAGCTAGCCCAGTGTTGCCATCCGGTACCTGGTGATAAGATTATCGGCTACGTTACCCGCAATCGGGGAATAACAGTTCACCGTCAGGACTGCTATAATGTGATTCATGAGGATGAAAAGGACAGGTTGATTCCGGTGGAGTGGGGAGAGACTGATTCACTATATCCGGTCAAAATTCAGATTCAATCACGAGATAGAGTGGGCCTGATGCGTGATATCACTACCCTGGTAGCCGAGGAAAAAATCAACATTTCTGCCGTAAGCTTAACCAATAACAGTGACCACACTATATCCACATTCCTGACATTAGAAACAGCCAGCTTAGCCCAGCTAAGCCGACTCCTGGCAAGAATCGAAGGTGTTCGTGAGGTAATCAGTGCCAACAGGATAGGGGACGTAGCATCGCCAAAAGCCACCCCTCAGCCTGATACGGCTAAAGCCAAATAGTGGTCCCCGGTGACAAAATAATAAACCTAATGGAGGTAAATAGTGCCAGTTACTAAATCAGCCGAGAAACAAATGCGTGCCGCGGGCAAGAGACGATTGCGCAACAAGTCAGTCGATAGCCTGTGCAAGACCAACATCACCAAGGCAGAAAAGCTTATCCTCTCCGGTGAGCTTGAAGCGGCACAAAAAGCAGTGGTAGTGGCTATCACTTCCCTGGATAAGGCAGCGGAAAAAGGGATTCTCCACGCCAATAATGCCGCACGGCGCAAATCACGCTTGATGAAGAAACTCAACGCAGCCCAAACTTCGCTAGGCAAAGCTCCTAAATAATCTTACCCAAAAAGTAGAAACCTATTTAAAAGCCAATACCTGGCGATTCTACTCATTCCTGGTCGTTTATCAACCCTTCGGACTTAAGCCTCCAGATGAGATTGATAAACAGCCTTGTTCCAGAGTCTTGACAAAGTGCTTCATCTGGTATAAAGTCAATCTAGAACAAGTGTTCGTCATAATTGTTGTGCTTTTATGAGGCAATTGGTGAAAGTTCTATCACCCAGACAGCAGAAGATTATCGATTTCACCCGCCGTTTCTGGACGGCTAGAGGCTATCCTCCCACCGTAAGGGATATCGTCAATGGCTGCCGGATTAGCTCGACGTCTGTCGTCGATTACAACCTGGACATATTGGAACGGGAAGGACACATTCGCCGCCACTCGGGGGTTTCGCGCGGCATCGAATTACTCACCCGTCCTCAATCTCCGGAGGACAGCATTCAGGTCCCCATCATCGGCCAGATAGCCGCTGGCCAGCCGATTCCAGTGCCCGCAGCCGATACCTGGGATGTTACTGCTTCCGCAGAGACTCTAACCGTGACCAGAGATTTAACCCGGGATAAAAAGGGGGTTTATGCCCTCAAAATCAAGGGCTCCTCTATGATAGATGCCCTCATTAACGACGGCGATACGGTCTTGATGCAGTATGTCAACACGGTTGAGAACGGGGAGATGGCAGCGATATGGCTCAAGTCCGAAAAAGCGGTCACGCTGAAAAAGGTTTACCTCGAGCCGGGCCGTCTCCGTCTCCAGCCCGCCAACAGCCGCATGAAACCAATATATACCGAGCCGGACAATGTTGAAATTCAGGGAAGGGTGATTGCTGTCATCAGGCAATTAGCCTAGGAGTAGCCGATATCCCCTTACTTGGCTGTATTTCTCCGCAAGAGCTCATTGAAAAGGTTCTCTTTACTACCAGCTTTGGCTAAAGCCGCTTTCGCCGTGGGCAGGAAATTAAGCACCATAATCAGTATCAACAGGATAGAGAAAATAATATACAGTTCTGATTTTCCCAATACCCAGGCAGATACCGGCAATGAAAGAATGCCGATATTCAATGAAAGGACCGGATTGCGGGTAAGCACCGTGAGCACCAGCATTATGCCCAGGACAATCAGCAATTCCCGTGTCATCAGCAGAGATAAAACCCCGATAGACGCTGAGAGTCCATTGCCGCCGCTAAATTTCAGGTAGACAGACCAGATATGACCGGCTACGGCTGCCAGGCCGGCGGCCAGCACAAATAGCGGAGGTGCCTGTAATATCCAGTAGGCTACTGCCACCGCGGCGGCTCCTTTGCCTACGTCACCGATTGCCACCGGAATAGCCGCCCACAATCCAACCTCCCGGTAGACATTGCGGGCACCTGCATTGCCCCCGCCCAGCTTGCGGATATCCTTGCCCGTGCGGAGACGTGTAACGATATAGGCGAACGGTATCGAGCCAAGCAGATAGGCAACAACTACAGCGATGACCCCATCGATTATCACTTACTCTTGCCGACGATTGGGCTCTTCTTATAAGCCGGGGTGCACCAGCCAAGATATTTCCGGTTCTTACCCCGTATTACGTCGGAATAGATTTGCTGTAATTTCCGGGTTACCTCACCGATTTCACCATTGCCGATGCGACGGCGGTCTATCTCATAAACTGGAGTGATATGTGCCGCCGTGCCGGTCAGGAAACACTCCTGCGCCGTGTACAGTTCGCTGCGGTCGACATGTCTCTCGACTGTTTCTATGCCCAACTCTTTCCTTGCCAGTTCGATGACGGTATTGCGCGTAATACCGAGGAGAATATTGTCATAGCTTGCCGGCGTGACCAGCTTACCATCGCTAACCATGAAAATATTTTCGCCGGTACCTTCGGAGACAACCACTGGGGGAA
>JACQOM010000119.1 GCA_016202525.1 Chloroflexota bacterium
ATCGAACCTGCGACCAATCGGTTATGAGCCGACCGCTCTGCCACTGAGCTACGAGCCCTCTCGAATGAGAAAGACAAACCGTGTGCTGCCCGGACTGACCCGGTTGTTCCGCCAATATCATATCTTACGGCTAATTTGGCGTCAACTGACTCAGATTGTTTTAACTTTCGGGGGTTTGGCGAGTAACATTAGTGGTATTGCCGGAAGTGTAGCTAATGCCAGTATCTGCCAGGCCAGGCGGTAGCTTCCGGTAGTATCGAATATCCATCCGGCAAAAACAGGGCTGGCCAGTCCGCCCACTATGCTTATTGTCGACATCAGTCCCATAATCGTGCCGTAGCTTTTGGTGCCGAAATAATCAGCTTGCAGAGCCGGTCTCAGTGGTATCGGCGCACCGAAACCAGTGCCATAGGTGAGCAGGAATAAGAGGATGAGCCAGATGCCGCCGATACCGATATAGGCCAGAAACAAGGTGCCGATGAATTGGAGGATAATAGCGATGGTGATAAGGTCCCGCTTTTTCCTGAAATCGCCGAGTAAGCCGAAACCTAACCTGCCGATAAGGCTGAACAGGGTCATGCCAGTCACTGCGAGAGCAGCTCCCTCCGCCGGTATTTCCAGGCTCTCCAGATAAGGCACGATGTGTACAGTAACTGCGCTGGTTCCTATCTGCTGGAAGAAAGAAACGAAAGCAAGTAGCCAGAAAGCTCGTGTCCTTAACGCTTCCTTCGCGGTGAAACCGGCAACTGGAGACGCTGAATCTGTCCCTGCTAGCGGACTTGATAATGGTGGGTTTGTCTCACCGGTTGTTTCGGAAGGTGTTGGGGTTTCGCCATCGGGAAATGCACCATATTGACCGGGCTTATGCCTGATAACTAAACTAAGGGGTAGTCCCACGACCCACAATATGATACCGGTAATGACCAGTGTCTCTCTCCAGCCAAACTGGCTGATTGATAAGGCTAATAAAGGGGCGAGTAGGCCACTGGCGCCGGGGCCGATAAATGTAATTGCCAGGGCTCGGCTCCGCTTCCTGGTGAACCAGTTAGCTATGGCTGAATTGGTAACAACACCAGAGCTGAGGCTCATACCGGTAGCGACAAGCAAGAACGAACCATAAAATGCCCACAGGGAGTTGATGCGGCTCATCAGTATGAATCCCAAGCCAATAATACCCCATCCGGATAGCATCAGCTTTCTCGGTCCCAGTCGGTCGACCAGTATGCCGGCTACCGGAGCCAGAACGCCGGTTTCAAACCCCCTGAGGGTGAAGGCAACAGATGTAATTGCGGCCGTCCAGCCAAAGGTATCTCTTATCGGGTTAAAGAAGACGGAAAAGCCATAATAGAATGCTCCCCCGCTAAAGAAATGCAGAGCGGCAGAAGCCGCCACAATCCACCAGCCATAGAAGATTTTTCTTTTTTTAAGCATAACTTTTACCAGGTGTTGCCCACGGGTCGCTAAAGGTTGAATTCTAATGGTAAAACCATAGGGATGGACTAAATAGCCTCGATGTAATAGAATTTAATGGACTATCCCCTACTCAACTACCTGATGATAAAGCATAGCGGAATATCGCCGAAAACGCAATCGTGTTGTCCTGTTGCCAGGTAAGACTGGTGAGGAGGAAACTGTGGAACAACTGGTGTCAAGGGCGGCCCATGATTTAGTTGATGCCAGATATGCCATTGCCCTGACCGGGGCTGGCATCTCGACCGAGTCAGGGATTCGTGACTTCCGGGGACCATCGGGAGTGTGGACAAAAGACCCGGAAGCGGAGAAAAGGGCTTACCGGAGTTACGAGAGATTCTTAGCCGACCCCAAAGGCTGGTGGGAAGAAAGTTTGAACGCACCGCGTTTACTGGGCGACCTGGAGAAGGCGGAACCTAATCCCGGCCACCGTTCTCTGGTTGAACTGGAGGAGCTGGGCGTCTTAAAATGCGTCATCACTCAGAATATCGATTCGCTTCATGAAAAGGCAGGTACTATACATCTTCTGGAATATCATGGCAGTGTTTCCAAGCTGAGATGTGTTTCCTGCGGTTTAAGATTCAGCCGGGATGAGTTCGGTCTGGAAGAGTTGATACAGGAAAAACGGTTGCCTCCCCGTTGCCCGGAGTGCCGCGGCGTAATAAAATCCGATACTGTTTCCTTTGGTGAGGCGATACCTGCTGACGTTGCCCGGCAAAGCGTGGTGGAGGCGGAGAAATGCGATTTGATGCTTATTTGCGGTACTTCAGCCGTAGTTTTCCCGTTTGCCAACCTGCCGAGAATAGCCAGACTGAAGGAAGGGGTGACGATAATAGAGGTAAACGCCGAGCCGACACCTCTCACCGAGGAAAGGATTTCTGATTACTTAATCCAGGGTAGAACCGGCGAAATTCTGCCGGGGATAGTCGAGGAAGTAAAGAGGTTAAGAAAGGGATAGTCAGGGAGCGGCGTATGACCGAGCTGATTACTGAACTGGTTATTAACCATTCTAAATTGTCTCTGATTCAGGGGGACATTACGCAACAGGCTACCGACGCCATTGTCAACGCGGCCAACTCTAGTCTGATGGGTGGTGGCGGTGTCGATGGCGCTATCCACCGTGCCGGCGGTCCGGCTATTCTGGCGGAGTGCAAGGAAATAGTTGTCAGGCAGGGGCGTTTGCCGACTGGCCAGGCAGTGATGACCACCGGAGGAAATCTCAAAGCCAGGTTCGTTATTCATACTGTTGGGCCAGTCTGGCACGGAGGTAATCAGGGAGAGTCTGACCTATTGGCCAGCGCGTACCGGGAGAGCCTTAAAGTGGCGGCGGAGAACAAACTGAGCAGTATTTCCTTTCCATCGATAAGCACCGGCGCCTACGGCTATACTGTTGCTGAGGCAGCTAAGGTGGCAGTAAGTACCGTAATCTCATTCATTAAGGAGCGCGATACATCGATTAAAGAGGTAGTTTTTGTCCTCTTTGGCTCGGATGCATTCAATGTCTATTCTTCAGTACTCCGGGAGGTAAGCGCTGCCAGTTAAAAGCCTGATTATGATATAATAGCTGTGTAACTTTTTCTGTTACCGGTCACTGCTGATAAAGAAAGAATACTGATGGTTAAACCTATCGTTTATACAGTTAGTACCTGTCCCGCCTGCCTAAAGTTGAGGAAAGACTGGACCAGCCAGGGGAAGGAATTCGAGGAGCGGCGGGTGGATGACAACCAGGCGTTTCTGGATGAGGCCGTGAAATATGGCGATACGGTTCCTATTGTTGTCTATGAGGACGGGCGAATCGAGGTTGGTTACGCCAACATGATTGGCTGACACATTGCCTAGGCGGAGTGTCCGTCTATATATCGATGGATTAACGAGAGGGATGTATGGCAGAAAAGAAAAGTGTCGTGACTCCGAAGCGTTTTGCCTCTGGCTTTGGCTTTAAGGACTATATCGCCCAGATAAAGGTAAACAAAGACAAGTTTGAAGAGTATTACCAGACAGCTCAGCTTTCAGATGAAGACAAGGGATTTTTCCGTAAAATAGCTGGGATGCCCAACGGTGCTGTCAAAGTACTTGTGCTCGGAGAGGACTGGTGCCCTGATGTTTTCCGGGGTATGCCGGTAATAGCCCGTATCGCCGAGGCATCGGGAATGGAAATGCGCATCTTTCCCAGAGACCAGAACCTGGATATTATGAATGAATTCTTGAAC
>JACQOM010000112.1 GCA_016202525.1 Chloroflexota bacterium
GGGTAAAGGAAAATGGCTTCATCAATAGAATACCAGAAGCAAATGACTGAGATCATCTACGTCAATCTACCTGGGCCGGAGGAACCGATCCCGGGAATGACGGGGGGTGAATTACTACACGGTTTTCTTGCGGAGCTGAAACGGACAAATAATCCGGAGACAGTTCAATTCATTAATTCTTTGTGTAGTAAGTGGAATGTCCGTTACCGCGAACAGAGAGGCTGAACAGCAGCTTAAATTAGCCCGAGAGAAGTAATTAAGGAGGAAAAACCGTGAGTACAAAAAAGAGCAGGATTGCTGCCATCGATGTCGGCACAACTAAGGTATGTACCATAATGGCTGATACCGCTGACGGCAACTCACTGCGCATCCTGGGAGTCGGCATAGTGCCGTCCCATGGGTTGCAGAAAGGCTTGGTGGTCAATTTTGACGAAGCCAAACAGTCAATCCGCGAATCAGTCAGGAAGGCGGAGCAAAGCGCCAACTATAAACTGGAATCAGCTTATGTGGGCATTACCGGGAGGCATATCAGCTCGGTAAACAACCGGGGGGTTATCGCAATTACCCGGAATGACAGGATGGTTCACCCTAGCGACTTGAAGCGGGTTCTTGAGGTGGCCAGAAGTGTTAAGGCTCCCGGCGAGCAAGAGGTTCTTCATATTATACCTCGCACTTATGCCGTGGATGGTCAGGAAGGTGTCAAAAACCCGGTCGGTATGCATGGCTTCCGTCTGGATGTCGAGACACATATCATTACCGCGGCAGTAACCTCGGTTAAGAACTTGACCAAGTGCATCCGCGGCATCGGTGTTGATATTGATGACCTGGTTCTGGAACCGCTGGCCAGTGCTGAGGCTGTTCTTACCGATGAGGAAAAGTCAAAGGGCGTTATGCTGGCTGATATCGGTGGCGGCACTACCGATATTGCTGTCTTTAAGGATAACAGCATTTATCATACTTCTGTCTTGCCCATAGCCGGCTACCAGCTCACTCATGACGCTTCTGTCGGCCTGAACCTCTCCTTTGATTTAGCTGAGAGTATGAAGAAGAAGTATGGTAATGTCATGCCTGGCGATGATAAGGCTAATGACGATACAACCATAACCACAGACGGGCACAGCGCTTCCTACCGTGATCTTTCGGATATCATCCGTATGCGCGTCGAGGAGCTTCTCCGCCTGATAGTGCTGGAGCTGCCCCAGGGTGATTACGCCCGCCTTATCCCCGCCGGCCTGGTGCTAACCGGCGGTGGAGCCAATCTGCCCGGTATTGCTGAACTAGGACGTGAAGTGACCCATCTTCCAGTCAGGATTGGTATTCCTACCAGTCTGTATGGAGTCTCGGACGTCCTGAGTGACCCGGCCTATGCTACCGCTGTCGGTCTTCTTCTGTGGAAGATGAGAAACGAAGGTAATATTCAGACCTGGCGCCCGACAAACCCGGTACAAAACTTAATTGGCCGAATTTTTAAGTTCTTTAGTTAACAAGTTTATAAAATAAGAGGAGGAAAAAATGGCGAAGACAAGTTATGTTCCCAGTGGGGCAAAGATTAAGGTTATCGGTATGGGTGGGGGCGGTAGCAACGCGGTTACCCGTATGGTCCGGGAGCAGATACGGGGTGTCGAATTCATCGTGATGAATACAGATGCCCAGGCTCTCGCAGTGGCTGAAGCAGCGGTGCGTATCCAGCTTGGTGAGCGGATTACTCGCGGACTTGGCGCTGGCGGTAATCATCTTATCGGTCAGAAAGCTGCCGATGAGAGCCGCGATGAAATCAAGCAAGCTGTTAGCGGGGCAGACATGGTATTCGTCACCGCCGGTATGGGCGGCGGTACCGGCACCGGGTCGATACCGATAGTGGCTCAGATGGCCAAGCAGAGCGGAGCCCTCACCATTGCTGTGGTTACCAAACCATTCACCTTTGAAGGGACGCACCGTAACGAGGTTGCCGAAGAGGGAATCGCTGACTTAGTAACTAAGGTAGATACCCTGATTATTATCCCTAACGACCGTTTGCTGGAGCTCTGCGACCAGAAGGCGAGCGTTGACGCTGCTTTCAGATTGGCTGACGAAGTCTTGTTCCACGGGGTACAGGCGATAGCTGAGGTGGTAACGGTACCCGGACTGATTAACCTTGACTTTGCTGATGTGCAGGCGGTTATGAAAGATGCCGGTCCTGCCTGGATGTCCATCGGTAGAGGCTCAGGGCAGAACCGTGCTAAAGATGCTGCCAGGGAAGCCCTGTCCAGCCCTCTGCTTGATGTATCTATAGCGGGAGCGAAAGGGGTATTATTCAATATCGCCGGCGGCAGTAACCTTAGCCTGTTTGAGGTTAATGATGCTGCTGAGGTTATCCGCGGGGCGATTGATCCGGAAGCGAACATCATCTTTGGCGTCGTCCTCGACCCGAACATGGGCAATGATTGCCGGTTAACCCTTATTGCTACCGGCTTTGCCACAGGGGAAGCTATGGCTGGAGCTGCCTGGGAAAAGGAGATGGCTAAACTGCTCAGGGGTAAGACCGATGAAGAACTGGAAGTGCCATCGTTTATGCGCTACCGCCGTCCTGTCGCCGGACAGCGGCCCCGCCCGTTAGGTTCACCCGGTTCCCGAGCTATGTAATCTCCAGAGTAAGGAGTCCCGATTTTGTCGGGACTCCTTATAGTATTCAAGGTTTAAGTTCGCCGGTTATGGAGGAGAACTGTAATGTCTCAGTTAAATCTGGCCATCAGAGTTGTCGAGATAATCATTGCGGTTCTATTGGTGCTGCTGGTTGGTGACTATCTAGGTTATAAGATAGGACGTCGAAGGCTGGCGCTGATTGTCGCTACAATTGCTCTGGTGACTGTTGTAATCTTTGCAATCTATGCTGCTGTGGTGCTTGCCTAGTCAGTTGGCTTCAACAGCCGGCACCGGTAAGAGTGTCTTTACCTGAATCAAGGATGGTGAGAACGTGGCTATAAAAAGGACTGTTAGAATCGTCTTGTTGGTTACGTGGCTAGCCATGGCACTGGTGTTTACCAGTGCTTGTGGCGCGGTTGGTGCTGACGTAAGATTAGAAGGTCTGAATCTGGGAACAGTAGCAATGGATGGGAAACCACTTAACGGGTTACCTTCTGACAAAATTAATCTGGACCTGGCTGTGGCTGCCCAAACTGTCAAGGTGCGCACCAGCGCTAATGGAACTATTCTAACTCTGGTGCCATCAGGTGCGACTATCGAGATAAATGGCGAGACTGTATCATTTAAAGGATTAAAGCCCGAGCAAGTCAAGGTGGAATGGGCAGTTAAGACAGCGGATTAGGTATTATGGTTTCTTCCTGGTCTTAGCTGTTTATTAACCTGCCCCCCTTTAATCCCCCTCTCCCCGGATGGAAATGGGGAGAGGGGGGAAGAGATATTAGAGAGGGGGTTTGCTTCCGCCTCAACTCTAACTGCCTCAATGGTGTTATTATAGGCGTGTCAGTGATATAATATAGCATTACGATTTCAGAGGAGGAGAAAAATGCTGACGATAGAGGCTAAGACCAAGCTAAAACCTGGGGAAGTACTAAAGAAAGCAGTAGACTTCTTCGGCCCCAAAGGCTATAAGTTAAAGGTTATGGAGCAGTCTGCTGATTCTGCTTCCTTCGAGGGGGGTGGTGGCGGAGTTGGGGTCACCGTCACTACAAAGGGGAAACAAACCTCTGTAGAGTTAATCTCCAGGGAGTGGGATTATCAGGTGAAAGAGTTCATCGGTAAGCTCAATTGACTTTATCATAGCCTTCGGTTCATTGAGAGTTCACTCTCATTGTGATGTCTTGGCTATCATTTATTTAAAAAATGAGCCTGCGGCTCTTGACATCAACTAGGGAATAATCTATTATCCATTTTAAGAATGGAAAGGAGGTGAATCTGATGCAAGGCTATTGTGTAAAGTGCCGGACTAAGAGAGAAATCAAGAACGCCAAAGCCATAACCATGAAGAACAAGAAACCGGCTACCCAGGGCGTCTGCCCGGTATGTGGTACCAAGATGTTCAGAATCGGCAAGGCATAAGCCGTAGCAC
>JACQOM010000113.1 GCA_016202525.1 Chloroflexota bacterium
CATTTTCTTTCCCTCCTTTTGATTAGGGCTTTTTGGTGCTTATATAAGTATGAAAAAAACTAATCGGTAATATAACACAAAAAAGGATGCTTTAGACTATAATACTACAGTCTAAAATTGTCAAGGCAAAATAGTGGATACCTGGCGAATCAATCGGATTGGTATATTGTATAAGCAAAATGTGCAGTTTAGATAAATACATAATTGTCTAGATATTGGAGTAAGGTATCTGGTCGGGCAGAGGAGCGCCATGTCAGGGGAACAAAAGACGGCTAAGCGTTTGTCTTTCCTATTTTCTTTCTATATTCTGTAATACATTTAACTCATCTGAAGCGATTCGGTCTTTCAATAATACCGAGTCTTCCTCTCGAACCACCTGAAGCACGTAGTGGAAAATTTGCACCATGGTTGCTGTCATCGGGATAATCAGCAATAATCCCCACACGCCGGCTAACGCGCCGCCGACAACAAGCAAAACTATGGTAACAACCGGATGCAATCCTAAAAACCCGCTCTGAATTCTGGGGACCAGTAAGCTGTTCTCCAGCAATTGGACAGTTATAGCGAGAATAATCACGAAGACTGTTTTCTCCGGAGCCAGAGCCAGAGTGACCACAGTGGCAATAAGACCACCTATCCATGGTCCCAATGTCGGTATCATCTCTGTGACTCCGGCGACTACAGCCAGCATGGGTGCTAACGGCGCCCCGATAATCAATAGTCCAATCAGAGTGAGTGAGCCAACTGCGGCGCCTAGGACCATCGTGGCACGGATATATTGCCCGAGGATATTATCAATAATCATAAAAATACTCTTTATATTATCGGCTGCCCATTCAGGTAGACTTGAATAAAAACTCTTACTCAGTTTCTGATGGTCCTTGAGGATATAGAAAACGAAGAGAGGTAAGACAGCCAGTCCTAACATCATGCTGATAGTCGCCGGTAGCTGAACCAGGCGGTCCTTGAAGTTGGCTTGTAGGGCTTCAGTTAAAGTTTTGCCAGCGTTAACAGCAAATTCGTCAAGGTGCTCACGCATTTCACTCGGTACCAATTCTCGGGCAGAACCGGTCAATTGTTGTAAAGTTGCGACCGCCTGTGCCCAGTGATGGGCGGCATCGCTTAACAGAATGGAGAATGCGTGAACAATCGTACTGAAGATATAAAAGCCAAGAATCCCGAAAACCAGAATAATAACTGTGTTTACCAGCAGGATGGATAGAACGCGTTTACCTTCCAGCCGCTGGCTCCACCTGCCGGTATGAGGGAATCGCCGCTCTACCCAGTGCACAACAGGTTCCATGAGATGGACAACAGCAAAACCGATCAGGAATGGTAACAAAACGTTCCGCAACAAATAAATCAGTACAAAGACAACGATTACCCCGGTAATAACAGCAATAAGATGCCTGTGCTTCCTGAATATCTCTGTCGCAGTGTCCAAACCTACCCCTCTGTTTTCCCTACTGTCTGCAAGCCAAACGGCTACTTTTTCTCAGCGGTTATTGTTTCCTGGGGTCCGTTTTTCCTCATCTCAGCCATTTTTTCTTTTGTCTTCTGAATAGCGGACTCTACCTGCTCTTTGATTTGCTGCCTGATTTCTCCACCGGGGCGTGGAGCGAGGAGAACCCCGATTATTAACCCCACAATCGTTCCCGCTAAGAAACCGAAACCAAAACCTGAAGCTGTACCCCCATCTCTTTTCATTGCTCGCTCCCCTTCTGAAATACTTTGTTGATACCATCTAGTCCCTGGCGAACTCCTTGAAACAGCGAATTTAGCAGGTTTAGAGGTTGAGTCAGTGGTTCGGTTGCGTATGAGCATACCTGTTGGAAAGCCGAAGATGCTGTTTCCAGTGATTCTAATGTCCGGCTCAATCGCCTGTAGAGTGAATAGGCAAAAATTATGAATAAGATGAATGCTCCAGTAGCTATTATGCCCAGCACAATGATAACTAAGTCCCGAAACAATGCAATAGTCATATCTTCCTTCCTTTTCTGGCTGTTTCTAACATCTTCAAATACGTCAAGACAGGGTATCCTTGACCAGCAGCTTATGCTGTTTAGTTTACTAATACCATAGGTATACCACGGCAAACATTTAAATAGTATAAAATCCAGCGTAGAAAGATAACAAATTTATAACATTTTTAGGGAGCTGAAGTTTGCTGTGATAAGGACCTAAGATAAGGCTTTCTGCCTCAATTCTCTGCGCAGTACTTTGCCGAGAAGATTCTTGGGCAGGACATTAACGAATTCTATCTGTGAAGGGACTTTATATTCTGCTAAGCTTTGCCGGCAGAAACCAACCAGTTCTTCAGAGGTGACGCTGGCACCTGGACGCAGGATGATATAAGCCTTTATTCGTTCCCCCCTGTAGTGGGTTAGGTACTCCGATGACAGCGGCTTCGAGCACTTTCTCGTGTTTTTGCAGAGTCTCTTCCACCTCGGCGGGGTAGACCTTGTAAGCAGTGGTGTATTCGGTCCGGGATACTTTGATAAGTTCCTTCTTCCGTCCGATAATCTCAAAATAACCGTTTTCATCCATTCGAGCTATATCGCCGCTATAGAGCCAGCCATCTCTCAGCATATTTGCGCTCTCATCAGGATTACTACAGTAGGCACGCATCACCTGGGGTCCCTGAATTATTAGTTCTCCAATTTGTCCTGGGGTAACTATCTCGCCTCTGTCAAGGTCGATTATCTGGCAGATGATATCAGGTAACAGCAAGCCGATACCCTTTCTTTTGCCGTAGACAGGGTTGCATGTCACCGCGGGTGATGCTTCAGTCAAACCATAGCCTTCTACCAGCTTGCAGCCGGTAAACTGCTCGAATTGATGCTGGACTTCAACAGGCAGAGCGTCAGCACCACTGATACAAAAGTGGATAGATGACAGGTCATACCGGCGCAAATTCGAGTGGCGGATAATGGCGCTGTACATCGCCGGTACACCCATGAAAAGCGTGGGGTGATATTTGGCGATTGTCTGAAGCACTCCAGTAGCGTCAAACTTCGGTACAATTATCATTGTTCCGCAATATGTACGGGCAGGTTCAATGAAGTAGTCATCGAAAAGGCGTGGAAAACCGGCAGCACGGTTAAGAATGCTTCAGCGCCAGTATTGATGTCAGGAATCCAGTGACGACACTGCAAGAGGTTGGCCATCAGATTATCGTGAGTCAAGCAGGCCCCTTTTGGCACTCCGGTGGTTCCCCCCGGTGTAAAGGACTACAGCTACATCATCATGCCTGATATCCGGTTCAATGAAATTGTACGGGGGTCTTTGTTCTTAGTAAATCCCGCATCCGAAAGGTGTTACTTGTATCCAGAGGAGCAATCTCTTTGCGTTTCAGCAGAGGGATGGGTCGTCACTGAGTCCGTAAGCCCAGATGATAGTCTGGATGCCTTGAACCAGAGAAATATCATATTTATCCTCGGACTTTAGCGGCCGCTTGAACTCTATTATGGTGAAGGCCTCTTCTTCTTTGCCCCCGAATTCGAGAATATCGTCGGTACCGCCAAGCTTGTTATCCGGTACATGTTGACCCGGGCCTGTGCCGAAGGAATCTTCGACTATTACTTTTCCGTCACTAACATAATGTTCTACACGCCAGGGGTCCGGGTTGCCGTCCGGGTTTGAGGACGCGCCAGTAGCAGAACGATGGAGGTTAGTGCTGCCACGGTGTTCATCGCCGCAACGTACCAGAACAATATTCCGTAACCCAGGGAGGTAATCAGGAAGCCCACCAGCACTGGGGATATGCCGTTGAAGGCGGCGTTGCTGCCCCAGAGCAGTCCAATCATGCTGCCTTCTAGTTTCTTTCCCTCGGCAAAGTCCAGGGAGGCTGCCTGTACCAGTGGGTTCAGGGCAAAGAGGAATGCTCCCATGAAACCCACCAGGATAGTTAGTATGATGCCCCTGCCGAATAGAGCCATCAAAGTGGCAATAGTAGCCTGAAGTACCAGTATGATGAAAATGACCCGCTTCCGTCCGAGGCGGTCAGACAAAATCCCAAGGAGTGGCGCTGACCCGATGCCGACACCGGAAAGCAATCCCAGGTGCATGCCGATAGCGAGGCTACCCATACCCTGGGTCTGTTGTAGATAGAGAGACAGCCACAGCGACAGGCTTCCCTGGGCAAGCCCGCTGAGACCCGATACCAGTAGCAGGAGAATCAACTCCCGACTCTGTAAGACTTCTTTCAGGGCATTGGCCTGTTCGCGCAGCGGTCGCTGCGTTGTGGTGGTTTGGTTGGCTGGCTTCTGCCAGCTGCCGACCTGGCGTAGTATTATCCAGAGTAATAAAGCCAGCACTACCGCAACTGGGAAAGCGCCAAACAGTATAGTCTGCCATGCCAGTGTTACTAGCAGTGCGCCCACTATCAGCGGGCCTATAGTATCGCCTATATTGCCGGTGGAACGGTGCAGTGCCAGCAGGAAGCCACGGCGTTGAGGATACTGCTGTGAGAGCAGGCTTATTGCCGGTGGATGCCAGAGAGACGTAGCTGCGCCGGCGATAGCTAGAGACGGCAAAATTAGCAGGTAGGTTGGTGATATGGCTATCAGCAGATATCCTACGCCTATTGTCATCAGGCTGATGTACATGATTGGAATCCGCCAGCTTTGAAGCCGGTCTACCATAAACCCGCCAACCATCGATGCCGTGCCGCTGCTGACCTGGCGCACCATGCCGATAATCCCTGCGGAGATTGGGTTCAGCCCGAGAGCAGTGTAAATTACCGGCAATATGACATAAAATCCCTGGTTGTAGAGGTGCTGGAGGGTATGGCTGACGATGATTCCCCCGGCGGCAACATGTTCACGGATGTGTTTCCGGGTTACAGGCTTACTCGGGCTGGCTATCTCAATATTCATGCCGGTGCTCCTCTCGGTTGGATGGTAACTGTTCTTTGCCAGATTGAAATAGGGTAAAGATGAAGTAGCTTACAGCATAATTCCCAGAGGCGTCAAATCAAAGATTTATTAGCTTGACAATAGGAAGCTAATTGGCTAAAGTGTCCATGGCTAGTTGTGCGTATTTCAAGCGTGACGTGACTGTTTATATAGACCTATTTGCATGGTTGCTGATTATGTGGGGCTAGAGCGGAGGTTCTGTGAATATGGAAAATGAAATGCAGAGAAGAATCGACGAGTTGCGTAAGCTGAAAGAGTCCTCTGTGATGGGTGGCGGTACGGAAAAAATCAGCAAACAGCACGAAAAGGGAAAGCTTACCGCTCGGGAGCGAATCGACCGGCTGCTGGACCCAGGCAGTTTCGTCGAATTGAATATGCTGGTGGGGCATACCGTCGGCGCTCCAGCCGATGGCATTGTCGTCGGCAGTGGGACGGTAAATGGGCGTAAGGTCTGTGTCTATGCTCAGGATGCTACCGTTCTTGGCGGTTCGATAGGCGCCTTGCACGGCTACAAGATGTACACCACGGTAGAACTGGCCCTGCAA
>JACQOM010000118.1 GCA_016202525.1 Chloroflexota bacterium
GCCGCTTCCCAGTTAGGGGCGCGGCCTTCATCCATGACCATGACCACCCGGTAAATCAGCATGCGTCCGACCTCAAATTCAACCTGGAGCTGCGCCAGTTTATGTCGCACCAGTGTATCCTCAGACAGAGGTTTACCGTTCCGTTTGGTTTCACGGGCAAATTTTATAATAGCGTCGAAGAGAGGGTAGTTACCCATCAGACGCTCCAATCCGGCACGCTCGTAGTCAAGCTGGTTCAGTATCTGGTAGAAGCCACGGTTTTTCTCCCCGACCAGATTGTTTTTAGAAACCCGCACGCCATCGAAAAAGACCTCGGCCCAGGCCTCGCTGCCGGTAATATCTATCGTCGGCGTGATGGTAATTCCCGGCATGTTCGCCCTGATAACAAATTCGCTGATACCCCGCTGTTTCGGCACCGCCGGGTCGGTTCGTGCCACCAGGTAAATATCGGTCATAAACCGGGCGCAACTGGTCCACATCTTCTGCCCGTCGATGATATAGTCATCACCATCGGCGGTGGCTCTGGTCTGTAGAGATGCAAGGTCGGAGCCGGCTTCCGGCTCGCTCATTCCCAATCCGACATAGGCTTCACCCTTCAGAATCCGGGGCAGTAACTCTTGCTTTTGCTCCGCGGTACCAAAGGCGATGATGGAGCGGCCAATCTGGCGGTCGGCGAACCAGTGGCAGGCTGACGGCGCTCCGTAGCGTAATATCTCTTCCGTCAGAATAAGACGGTCGATATTACTGCGCCCCTGCCCGCCGTATGCCTTAGGCCAGGTCAAACCAATCCAACCCCGCTGAGCCACCTTCTTGGTAAACTCCGGGGAGTAACCCTGTATCCAGGCATCACAGCTTGGCTGAAAAGACCTCCGCCTCAACTCCTCTTCCAGAAAACCGCGAACTTCCTGCCGAAACCTTTCCTGCTCTTCGGTAAACTTAAAGTCCATGCCTTTTCCCATCCTTTCCTATTCGTTCCAATCATGGGGAAGTCGTGGTAGCCAGCCATAAGATAAGTTACATTCCCTATAATGTCAATATGGGAAGGGATTATTTAGTCGCTGGCTTGACATCAAGTATATCTCACCGCTTATAATAGGTTAACTTGAATTATAGCTTATCAACCTTCAGGTACTCTTCGGGGTAGTCGTTACCGGACACTCCATACTCAGTTCAGCCCATAAACAAAACATTGCTATAAAATAATTATTGCTAAAATCAACCGAGGGAAAGGGAGGTTATCTTGGAATATCTGCTGAGCGAGCAGCAAAAAACAATCCAGAACCTGGCAAGAATGATCGCCGAGGAGAGAATACTGCCGGTACGGGCCGAGCTCGACGAGAAAGAGGAATTTCCCTGGGCGATAATGAAGGAAATGGCCGACAGCGACCTTTTCCGCGTCTTTCTCCCCGAGGCCTATGAGGGACTGGGCGGAGGCTGTCTCGACCTGTGTCTGGTTGTGGAAGAGATAAGCCGTGTTTGCAGCGCAGTGGCTATCAGCTATGCCGCCACTGCTCTGGGCAGCTTTGCCCTGCTGGAGTACGGGACGGAAGAACAGAAACAAAAATACCTGCCCGATGTTGCCGCCGGTAAGAAACTGGCGGCTTTTGCGCTTACCGAACCGACCGCCGGCAGTGACGCCGGTGGCATCAAAACCACAGCTAAGAAAGTGGATGGCGGCTATGTCATCAATGGCACGAAACAGTTCATCACCAACGGTGGTGAAGCTGAGCTATATACCATCATCGCCCTGACTGACCCGTCCCGGGGAGCCCGCGGCGCCAGTGCTATTTTGGTGGAGAAAGGTACTCCGGGCTTCCTGTTCGGCAAGAAAGAGAAGAAGATGGGCATCCGCGCTTCGTCGACCAGGGAGCTGGTTTTCCAGAACTGTCTGGTGCCTGAGGGGAACCTGATCGGACGGGAGGGGATGGGCTTTCTCATGGCCATGAAAGTCTTCGACCGCTCCCGCCCGGGTATCGCCGCCCAGGCTTTGGGACTGGCACAGGGAGCTTTAGACACCGCCTTGGATTACGCCAAACAACGTATCCAGTTCGGTCATCCCATAATTGCTTTGCCCGTAGTCCAGTACAAGCTGGCGGACATGGCAACTCAGGTAGAAGCCGCCAGAGCGCTGACCTATGCCGTCGCCCGGACAATAGACAGCGGCTCCAAGGACTTCACCGGAGAATCATCGATGGCCAAGGTCTTCGCCTCGGATACAGCGATGAAGGTCACCACGGAAGCGGTGCAGATTATGGGCGGAGCCGGCTATATGCGCGATTACCCGGTTGAAAAAATGATGAGAGACGCCAAAATCACCCAGATATATGAAGGCACCAATGAGGTCCTTCGGGGTACCATCGCCGCCGAACTGAGAAAAAGAAAGGCTAAGAGGGATTAGAGTTGGATTAAGGAAATGACCATTTGTTAGTCCTTCTCCCTTGAGGGGAGAAGGTTAGGATGAGAGTGAAACTTACCTCCTCACTTTAATCCTCTCCCGCAAAGGGGAGAGGAAACTACTTCCTAATGACAAAGTAACACAATGAATATTATAGTCTGCTTGAAGCAGGTTCCAGGCACCACTAAAGTCAATATCGACCCCCAAACCAACACCCTGGTCAGGCAAGGGATTAAGAACATCGTTAATCCCTTCGATACCTATGCCCTGGAAGAAGGCGTCCGCATCAAGGAAAAACACGGGGGCAAGGTTAGCGCCATCAGCATGGGGCCCCCTCAGGCTGAGGAAATGCTGAGGGAAGCCATCAGCACCGGCGCCGATGAAGCTATCCTGCTGAGCGACCGCGCTTTTGCCGGCGCCGATACCCTGGCAACCTCCTATACACTATCCAGAGCAATCGTTAAAATCAAAGAGTATGATCTCGTTATCTGCGGCCGGCAGACGATAGACGGCGATACCGGACAGGTTGGGCCGGAACTGGCGGAGATGCTGGGGATTCCGTTTATCGCTTATGTCAGCAAGGTTGAAGAGATAAACAACGGCCGGATACGCGTCCAGCGCCTGGTCGAGGACGGGCATGAAATCATCGAGTCCACCCTGCCCGCCGTGATTACCGTGGTCAAAGAGATAAATACCCCCCGCCTCCCATCCCTGCGGGGAATGGCTAAAGCCAAGAGCGCCGTCATAACCACCTGGAA
>JACQOM010000012.1 GCA_016202525.1 Chloroflexota bacterium
AGAAAAATTGATTTGCATCGATAGAATTGTTGGCAACCAGAGTAGTAATACTACGGTCAGGTTAATTATACCGGAGCGTTTTGCTCATATTGCCTATGGCGGCGGTCATCTTTTTATCCCGTGCCGCGGCAAGGTTAAGGAGCCGACCTACCAGATTGTGTTCTTTGCCGATGAAGCCTTTGCCAGGAACAAAAACAAGCCCCTTGCGGAAAAGGATATTACGATTCGTTTAGCTATGCTCGATAACGGCCGCTATGTCAAGATTATCCGCAACGGCAACTATATCGGTGAATATAAGAAAGGTGTTTTTGCCGCTGAAGATTGGGCAGCCAAGAGCAGGAAGGGTGGTATCTTCCTGCATACCGGTTGTCGGGAGGATTACCTTCAGTCGGTGCGTGGTGACTACCAGTTGACGCGGACCTTGCTCGTGGCGCTAAGTGCCAATGGTAAAACAACCACCTCCTCCAAGATAATGGCCAGAAAGGGTATGGAGAAATCCTGGCTAATCCAGGATGATGGCGGGACACTTATGCCCGATGGCTCTTTCCATGGTTTTGAGGCAGGAGGCATTTTCGCCAAAACGGAGGGGGTTAATCCCGGAGAGCAGGCGGAAATCTTCTATGGTCTGTTAAAACCGCAGACGGTCTGTGAAAATGTTTATGTCTCGGCAGACGGAGATTTAGACTTTTATAATCTGGAAAAGACCTCTAACGGCCGGGCTGTAATTTTGAGAAGGGATTTTATGCACGCCAGCCCTTATATCGATGTGGATAATGTCGATAATTTTGTTCTTATCACCAGGGGGCCGTTGATTCCGGCAATATCCAAATTGACGCGGGAACAAGCTGCCGCCTTGATGATTTTAGGCCAGGCGATGGAATCTTCAGCCGGTGACCCGACCCGTGCCGGGACTATCCGCAGTGAGTTCTTCTATGACCCCTTTCTTGCCGGTGATTTAGCCGAGCATGCCAATATCTTCTATGAGATTTTAAGGGGTCTTCCCCACGTGAATTACTATTTGCTAAATACCGGTGGTATCGGTGAAGGCGAGCATTACAAAGATATCCGGTTGGAATTTACCGTGGGTATATTGGATTCGCTGCTCAGGGGGGGTCTGGAAGACTGGGTAGACTCACCGACAGGTTTTAAAGTGCCGAGAGCTGTGCGGTCGGTCGATGATATCTTCTTTCAGCCTGAGAAGCTTTATTCGCGCAGTGAATTCGAGGAAAAGCAGGGTGAGCTGAACCGTATCAGGTATGAATCTGTCGAAAAAATAGGTGGTACTCTCCACCGTAACGTCAGGCGGGTTTTCGCGAAGAGTTAATTCAGGGAGACGAGATGGCTGAGGAATTGGGCAGAATAGGCAAACCGGAAGCCAGCCAGTTCCGCGATAAAAGGAAGCTGTATCTGGTTCCTCTTCTGTTCTCATGGGAAGATGCGCCTGTGGAATATATTGATAAGTTCAATCTCTACTGGCGGCAGGTCAGGGAGCATTTAGCTAACCTTGAAGCGACGATAGGTAAGGTCGACCTTGTGTACCATGAATCCATCACTATGCCCGGAGAAGAGGGCCTGAAGGTCCTCGAGAAATTAAGCCCGGCCAGTTACCGGATTGCCAGAGAAAACTGTCAGAGCGGTGCCCGGTTTGAAGCAATCGAAGACACGGCACTGGCTGAAGAGAGCATGGACTGGGAGAGGCATCTCATTATGGGATTCGTCAGTGAAAAAGTAGCTAAGATAGTCTCTGATTTCTTCGCTGAAGCTTTGAAAAAGAGATACGAGCATATCACCGGGCGAATAGATGAGACACTTAAGGAAAATGAAGCGGCCACGCTCTTTATCCGAGAAGGTCACCGGGTGCAGTTTCCCGCAGATGTAGAGGTCTTTAGCGTATCTCCACCGGCCCTGGATGATATCCACCGCTGGCTGCGTAACCGTTCCTCAGCGGACAAATAAGATTTTTTTAGAAGGATATCTTATCTTTTTCTCCTCCCATTTTCTACTTTTCGGACTCTCCAGGCGAACTTAGTCAATACCCTTACTGCCTCCAGTATCCCTCTCGCTAATCTGATTAATTGCCCATTTGATTCATTATATATGTTTTTGATTATATCATATAGTAATTCGCTCGATTTGACCAATATTCGCTATTTTGTCTTGACAAATGCGTATCGTACATTATAGTCTAAAAGGTATTAGTTCTGTATCGTGTTCTTAATTAGGAGGGGGACAAAATGAAAAGGAAGATTAACTGGGTATTGCTGAGTTGTCTGATGGCACTATTCCTGGTGCTGGCATCCTGTGCTCCGGCAGCACCGCCAACTCCGGCGGCACCGGTGGCCCCGACGACACCAGTGGCACCTACAGCGCCAACTGCACCAACGACTCCGACGGCGCCAAAAGCACCGGCGGCACTAACTGCTCCGACAACAGCACCAGCAACAGAAGTACCTAAATATGGCGGGGTAGCTAACATTGTTCTCAAGCAGGTGCTCTCCTATGCTCCGGTTTTGGCTAGTAAGTCCACAACTATTAACCTCAACCTCATCCAGGAGGCATTGTGGGGAGGGGACTGGACAAAGGGACCGGCCGGCAGCAACGAGGTGGGTCATTTCGCGTTCGTCGGCAGCCTTTACTTCATGTCGCC
>JACQOM010000114.1 GCA_016202525.1 Chloroflexota bacterium
AGATACTTCAGAGGCAGGGCTACCGCTATGTTGCCGGTATCGATGAGGTCGGGCGCGGTGCCCTAGCCGGTCCCGTGGTGGCTGCTGCCATTATTCTGCCTCTCCATATCGATACTCCCTGGCTGAGTCTGGTCAGAGACAGCAAAATGTTGACCGCAGCCAGGCGTCAGCTCTTGTCTCGTCACCTCCATAAAGCGGCTGTTGCCATCGGTATCGGTTCGGTCAGCCATGAGGTAATCGATACCCGGGGCATCGTCAAGGCAACACGGCTGGCGATGAAGATGGCGGTAGACCGGCTTTCACCACGACCGCAATCTCTGCTCATCGACTACATGCGTCTACCTGAAGTTAGATTGCCTCAGAAAGGGGTAGTCGATGGCGATAGCCTGTGTTTTTCTATCGCCTGCGCTTCCATAGTGGCTAAAGTGGCGCGGGACAAGATGATGGTAGAGCTTGATAAAGTTTATCCCGGTTACGGGCTGGCACGTCACAAGGGCTACGGCACCGAGGCGCATCTTATTTGTTTATCCCGGCTGGGCCCATGTCCCATTCACCGCCGCTCCTTCCGACCGGTCAAGGATATAATAAATAGATGAAGCGAAGGGCCTGTCCTGAGCGAAGCCGAAGGAATACCGGTATCCTGGGTGAGAAACTGGCTCAGGATTTTCTCAAAAAACGGGGCTACCGTATTCTGGAAACTAACTACCGCTGTCCTCAGGGTGAAATCGATATTATCGCTAGGCATAAAGATTCCCTGGTCTTTATCGAGGTAAGGACCAAAACGAGCCTGGAGTTCGGCAGTCCGGAGGAATCAATTACTGCAATCAAGCGGAACCATCTCAGGGCGACTGCTTCGCACTACGTCCAGGACCATGCCGACCTGCCTCAGCAATGGCGTATCGATTTCGTCGCTGTCGAACTGAATGAAAAGGGCAAACTCTCGCGTATCGAGGTTATCGAGAATGCCGTGGGCGATGAGTGAGGATTTTGAGATTTTGTGACCTTAGACGGATTGCTTCGTCACTACTCTCCTCGCAATGACAATTCTTCTCTACCGTGATAAAATTAACCACTGATTAAAAAGCCTGTCCTAATCTACTATACTTCAACAACTGCCGGGGAGAGGTAAACATGACTTCACCGGAATCGAAAGCATTACGCATTATCGATGCCAACCTTAACCGGGTGGGCGAAGGTCTTCGTCTTCTTGAAGAGATAGCGCGTCTGTTGCTCAACGATTCCGTCCTTACTCAGCAGCTAAAGACGATGCGCCACGACTTGATAGTCGGCGACTACTCTTTCCAGCAGCAGCTTTTGCAGGCACGGGATTCAACCGGCGATGTTGGTATGGATATTGAAGTCCCCGGTGAGGAAAAGGGAAGAGAGTTGCCGCTAGTGCTGGTGGCTAACTCCCGGAGGGTACAGGAATCGCTGCGGACTCTGGAGGAGATGGCTAAACTTCCCGGCATGGCTCCCGAATTGGATTCGGAGAAGTTCAAGCATGCTCGTTTTGATATCTACACTATCGAGCAGAAGCTGCTGGCCAGGCTGCTGCGCCAGGATAAGCTAAAGCATATCTCCGGACTCTATGTCATTATCGATACCGAAATGCTCAAGGGGCGCAGCCATCTGGAAGTGGCCAGACAGGTAATCAGCGGTGGCGCCAGGACAATCCAGTTGCGTGATAAAGTCCAGAGCAAAGGGGCACTGTTAGCGGTAGCCCGGCAGTTGAAGTCGCTGTGCGCCGAGCATGATGTCCTTTTTATCATGAATGATTATCTCGATTTGGCGCTGGCAGTCGATGCCGACGGACTACATGTGGGGCCGGATGACCTGCCGGTCAAGGAGGCGCGTAAACTGCTGCCGATAGATAAGATTCTGGGTGTCTCGGCGCATACCGTAGAACTGGCGCTGGCGGCTCAGTCCAATGGGGCTGACTATATTGGCGTCGGCTCGATATACCCGACCTCTACCAAAGAAATCGATGTGGTGGGATTGGAGCGGTTGCGCCAGATTAAAGAAGCGGTTTCTGTGCCGATAGTGGCTATCGGTGGCATTAACAAGGATAACGCCGCTCAGGTCATGGCGGCGGGCGCTGACGCGGTGGCGGTAATCAGCGCCGTATTAAGCGCCAAATCACCGGAAGCAGCCTCACGGCAGATAGCCGCCAGTCTGGAGATGTCAAAATGAGTGGTCCGGCGGATAATCTGGATTTGATTGCCGAGCAGATACGTTTGAACCTGTCAGCCAAAGATGCGGCCAGAGAAAAGGTGTTGCCTCTCTGCCGTGAAGTAATCCGTCATTGTAGCTACGCTATCCGGGCGGTACATCGCCAGGAATTCGACCAGGCAAAGGAGTTACTCGATTCGGCCCGCAGTTTACTTAATGATATTGAGCAGACCGGACATGAGGAACTGGGCTATACCGGCTTTGTGAGGGATGCGCAAAAAGAGTTTGCCGAGGGGAGTACCTTACTGGCGCTGGTAACGGAACAACCGTTGCCGGCTCCCGGCGACCTGTTAGAGTCGTTTGACGATGCTGCGTATCTCAACGGATTGGGTGAAGCGGCCGGCGAATTGCGGCGCTACCTGCTGGATAACATGAGGAAGGGCGACCTGTCACGCGGCGAGGAATTACTGGCGGCGATGGATGGCATCTACAATGTCCTGGTGACGATGGACTTTCCCGATGCGATAACCGGCGGTTTACGCCGCACCACCGATATGGTCAGGGGGGTGCTGGAGAGGACGCGTAGCGACCTGACGTTGGTTATCCGGCAAAAGGAATTGGAAGAGCGGTTAGGAAAGCTGGAGAAGAATCTCGACTAGCTCAAACGAGGGTTCCTCTGTCATTGCGAGCGAAGCGAAGCAATCGCATTCCACGAATCACAAGCGGATTGCTTCGTCGCTACGCTCCTCGCAATGACAATGGGACAACCAAATGAGCGGGGGTCTTGATTTTACCGCTTACTTTGGGTAGAATACGAAAGTTGTGCCAAAATAAAGTTTTTCGAGAGGAGACGTAATGGGTATAACACTGTTTCAGGGTTTTACCGACCCAAGCGTAACCACGTTTGAGAAGTTCGGCCTCATCATCGTGTTGGTGGTCGCTGTGCTGGGTCTGCTCTATGCCATGATGCTGAGAGGGCAGGTCTTAAGGCAATCTGAAGGTGACGATAAAATGAAGCATCTCGCCTCAGCCATACAAAAGGGAGGCAATGCTTACCTCAACAAGCAGTTCCGGACTATCCTTCTGCTTGTATTTGTCCTGGCCGTATTTATCTACTTTACCGGGACCGGGCAGTCTTCCGCCAATGTTTCTGCTTACGGTAACCCCGGTTGGTTGATTGGTCTTGGCAGGGCGGCTGGTTTCTTGATGGGGGCTACATTCTCAGGACTGGTGGGCTACATAGGCATGAATATGGCCATGAAGGCCAATTCGAGGGTAGCCCAGGCTGCCCGCAGCAGTTTCACACAGGCGCTCAGCATCGGTTACCGCGCCGGCACCATCACAGGCATGCTTACCGATGGGCTTGGGCTCCTTGGGGGCACTATAATCTTTATCATCTTCTTCAAAGACGCTCCGCTGGTTCTGTTAGGCTTCGGTTTCGGCGGCACCCTGCTGGCTTTGTTCATGCGTGTAGGCGGAGGTATCTATACCAAAGCTGCTGATGTCGGTGCAGACCTCGTGGGTAAAGTGGAAAAGAGTATTCCCGAGGACGACCCGCGTAATGCGGCGGTAATCGCCGACCAGGTCGGCGATAATGTGGGCGATTGCGCAGGCATGGCCGCTGATATCTTCGAGTCTTATGAAGTCACCATAGTCTCGGCAATGATTCTAGGTCTGATACTAAACCGGGTAACCGGGCAGCTTTACTGGATTATTTTCCCTCTGCTGGTACGGGCGGCCGGCGTTTTTTCTTCCATTATCAGCACCTATTCGGTGCGGGCGAGCAAAGAGGGCGAGAATGCTTTGACCGCCATACGCCGGGGCTACATTCTGGCAGCCGTGATTTCAATCGTCTCGTTCTTCGTCTTTTCCAAGTTCTATACTCAAGACCTGCGTTTCTTCTGGGCGACCACCGTGGGCATACTGCTGGCGGTAGCCATCCAGTACATTACTGAATACTATACTTCTACGGAACACGGTCCCGTTAAAGAGATTGCCAAAGCCACCAAGACCGGGTCGGCAACTACCATTCTGGCCGGGCTGGCTACCGGCTATGAGAGCACGGTCATGTCCGTAATCGTCATTGCTATTTCTATCGTTGCTTCGGCAGTTATCTGGCACGGCGGTGGGGTGGGTAATACTATAATCTACATCTTCTACGGTGTAGCCCTCTGCGGCATCGGCCAGCTTACCCTGACCGGCAACAACATCGCCATGGACAGCTTCGGTCCCATTGTGGATAACGCCAACGGCATCGGTGAGATGGCGCACCTGGAACCGAAAGCCCGCCAGATTCTGGCTGACCTCGATGCAGTCGGCAACACGACCAAAGCCGTCACCAAGGGTATCGCCATTGCTTCCGCGGTACTGGCTGCCGTTGCCCTGTTTGCCGCTTTTTACTCGGACTACGGTCTTGTCGCCATTAACCTGATTAAGTGGCAAGTCTTCGTCGCTTTCTTAATCGGCGGCTCGATACCTTTCCTCTTTAGCTCAATGGCTATCCGGGCGGTCGGCCGCGCAGCCTACCTGATTGTTAACGAGGTGCGCTTCCAGTTCAAAGTGAAGGGAGTCTGGGAAGGCACTGTCGACCCGGATTATGGCAAGGTAGTCGATATCTGCACCGGGTCGGCGCAGAAGGAATTACTGACTCCGGCTTTACTAGCTATCATTTCTCCGCTCGTCATCGGCCTCCTCTTCGGACTGGAAGCCCTGGCTGGTTTCCTGGGCGGAGTAATTCTCGTCGGGCAGTTGCTGGCCGTGTTCATGTCTAACGCCGGCGGCGCCTGGGACAATGCTAAGAAGACTATAGAAGACGGACTCTATGGAGGTAAAGGTTCGGAAGCTCACAAAGCTGCCGTGGTTGGTGATACTGTGGGCGACCCGCTCAAGGATACGGCCGGCCCGGCTCTGAATCCGCTTATCAAGGTTATCAACCTGATTTCAATTATTTCCGCATCATTGATGGTGGTGCCCGCAGCTGCAGGTGGCTTCCAGGACAGGGGTTTGACGCCGGTTACCGTTACTCTGGCTGTTCTTGGTATCATTGTCATCATCGCCTCGTTCCTGTTCTCCCGGAAGGCCGAATCTTTCGGGCGTGAGGACGTGGAACCATAAGCCTCTGAAGGTAATCAAAAAAAGATTTGAGAGGGGGCGAAAGCCCCCTCTTTCATTTGTCATTACGAGCGAAGCGGGGGAGGATTAAGGTGAATATGTATTTCCCTCTTTGCGAGAGGGGATTAAGGTGAGGGGTAGCCTCATTCTGCGATGATGATGCACTAGCCCTGCAGGAATGGATTTAAGCGGCGCTCGGTGCTGATGGTGCTTTCGGGGCCATGGCCGGGATAGACCACGGTATCGTCAGGCAGTACCATGAGCTTGGTCCGGATACTTTCTATTATCTGTTCGTAACTGCCACCGGAGAGGTCAGTCCGGCCGATGCTGAAGTTAAACAGGGTGTCGCCGGTAAACACGACTCCCGCTCCGAACAGGCAGATGCCGCCCTGTGTATGACCGGGGGTATGCAGCACCACGAAGTGCAGGCTGCCGATATCCAGTTTATCACCATCGCTAATCAGCCAGTCGGGGGAAGGTGGTGTCTGGGGAGAATGCCCGAGTGCGGTAGTAAAAGGGTTCCTTGCCTGGAGACTTGCGGCATCGTCGGCATGAATGGCTACCCTGGCATGGGTGGTTTCCTTCATTTCTTTCAGAGCGCCTACATGGTCCATGTGGCCGTGGGTTAAGACGATATATTTTATTTTAAGTCCCAGGTCCTTAACCTTCCGTGAAATCTGGTTAGCCTCAGCCCCGGGGTCGATGATTAAGCCCTCCTTGCTGGATTCGTCACCGATGATATAGCAGTTGGCCGCATAGGCGCCGACTTCAAGTTTTTCCAGAATCATTTTATCTCCTTGTTCTCTTTAGGTTGAGCACAATTAAATGTCTTTCACGACAGGTTTATATTCTACCATTTTTAAGGTAAGGGGTCTAAAATTGTTGAGTTATTCCTTGACAGGGCTGGGTTTGGATTGGTAAACTGTTTTTGTCTTTTGAGTCAGAATCATTGCTGAGTTTTCTACCGAGCTTTCGTTTTAAGGAGTTTTTTGGCAGAAACGGCGTCCTTATCCAGTCTTTCGGCAAAGAAGCCCTTTAGTCGGGGACTCGTTCAGATTTTCACCGGTGAAGGTAAAGGTAAGACTTCGGCTGCTCTGGGTACTGTGCTCCGTGCTCTGGGTCACGGACTGAGGGTATGTATCATTGCCTTTATGAAGGGGGGCGTTCCTTCCGGTGAATGGGTAGTCCTCGCTAAATTACCAAATGTCAAAATAGCCAGATTTGGCTTGAGGACATTTACCCATCCGGCAAGAGTGAAACCGGAGGAAAAAGAGCAGGCAAAACAGGCTATGGCGGCTGCCCGTGAGGCTGTGCTCAGCGGCGATTATGAGCTGGTGGTGCTTGATGAAATCAATGTTGCCGTAGCCTGGAAGCTGATTGAACTGGACGAAGTTGTCAAACTTATTAAGGATAAGCCGCCTAAAGTAGAGCTTATCCTGA
>JACQOM010000121.1 GCA_016202525.1 Chloroflexota bacterium
GGAGCTAAGCACAATTTACCGGCCCGTTCAGGAAGACCTGCTCAGGATAGAAGACAGGTTGAAGTCAGTGAGTCAGGTCGATTTTCCCCATCTGGCCGAGCTACTGGACTACAGCCTGCGCAGCAGCGGCAAGAGGATTCGCCCGATACTCACACTTCTATCAGGCAAATTTTACGATTACAACCTCGATTATCTGTTGCCGATGGCTACCGCTGTTGAAATTCTACATACCGCCACCCTGGTCCATGATGACGCTATCGACAACTCCGCGGTCCGCCGCGGTCAGCCGACCGTTTATAAACTGTGGGGCGCTGAGAAAGCAGTGCTCCTCGGCGATTATCTTTTCGCCGAGGCCGGGGCGCTGACGGCTACCACGCACAATCTGCGCGTCATCAAGCTCTTTGCCCAGACCCTTAAGACCATCTCCAGCGGTGAGCTGAATCAAGCCTTTAACGCCTTTAATCCCAACCAGGACCACTCACAATATCTACAAAGGGTTGCCAGCAAGACGGCGGCTCTGTTCACCATGTCCACGGAATCAGGCGCCGCTCTGAGCCAGGCGCCGGAGAAATCGATTCAGATTCTGATAGAGTATGGCTATAACCTCGGCATTGCGTTTCAAATCGTGGATGATATCCTCGACTTTATCGGCACCGAAGAGGAACTGGGCAAACCTACGGGTTCTGATTTAACACAGGGAACCATTACCTTACCGTCCCTGATGCTTCTGGAGCGTTATCCCGATGATAATCCGATAAAACGTTTGGTCGACAACCGTAATGACCCTGAAAATGTCAAGCAGGCGATAGAGATGGTCCGCAATTCGTCGATTATTCAGGAATGCTATCAGCTCGCCGATGAGTATAGCGCCAGGGCTTGCCAGAATCTGAAATTCTTGCCTGAAAATGATAGCCTCAAGTCACTCCAGCAACTGGCGGACTATGTTATCAGGCGTAAGAAATAGCCGGCCCCGAATTTAATCCGAGGTGGCAGGGGCCTGTTTAGGAACAGGATAGGGCCTCATGGTGGGTGGGTTCTTGGATTCGCTCGGAACGGTTGCCTCGGTGGGTATGGGAACGGGTGTTGGTGTCGACGCAGATGGCGGAGGAGGCGCAGCCGCAACTTTATCAAATATAGCATCAAGCTCCTCACCCTCGAGGGTCTCTTTGGTAATTAGGGCTTGAGCCAACTGTATCAATTTGGGCTTATTTTCCGTAAGAATTTTTTGAGCGACACTTTGTGCGTTTTCGATAATCTTGTTGACTTCTCTGTCAATTTCCAGGGCAAACCTTTCACTGTAGTCTTTTTGCTCAGAGATTTCACGGCCTAGAAAGACCATCTCCTGCTTGTCGCCGAAGGTGCGCGGCCCCAGCTTATCACTCATGCCGAAGTCAGTCACCATCTTCCGGGCAAGGTCGGTAGCTTGCTTAATGTCACCATGAGGGCCGGTCGACCTTTCATTAAAAATCAACTCCTCAGCGATATGACCACCCATCAGAACCGCGAGTTCGTCATTATAGTAGGAGCGCGTATATATGTATTTGTCTTCGGTAAGCGACTTGGTATAACCACCCACAAAACTACGCGGGATAATCGACACCTTACGCGGCGGGTCAGCATTGGGCAGCATTTTAGCCACCAGGGTATGCCCCGCCTCGTGATAAGCGGTAATCTCTTTCTCTTTCGGGCTCATTCTCCGGCTTTTTCTCTCTGGCCCAAGCATGACCTTATCAATGGATTCCTCTAGCTCTAGCATCTCGATAGCCTTCTTACCACGCCGGGCAGCCAGGATAGCTGCCTCGTTCACCAGATTGGCCAGGTCAGCCCCGCTGAAACCAGCCGTCTGTTTGGCCAAGACCTCTAAATCGACGAACTTATCCATCGGCTTATTCTTAATGTGCACCTTAAGGATAGCAACCCGTCCGTTGACATCAGGGCGGTCGAGCACCACCCGCCGGTCGAAACGGCCAGGCCGGAGCAAAGCCGGGTCGAGGATATCAGGACGGTTGGTCGCCGCCAGGACGATGACACCGGTATTGGTATCGAAACCATCCATCTCCGTCAGAATCTGGTTCAGGGTCTGCTCCCTCTCGTCATGACTGCCACCCAACCCCGAGCCACGCTGACGCCCGACAGCATCAATCTCATCGACAAAGACGATACAGGGTGTATTACGCTTCGCCTGGTCGAAAAGGTCGCGCACACGGGAAGCACCAACACCGACAAACATCTCGACAAATTCACTGCCGCTAATGGAGAAGAAAGACACACCTGCTTCACCGGCTACGGCCCGGGCCAGCAGTGTCTTACCCGTACCGGGCGGCCCAATCAACAAAACACCCCTCGGGATACGTGCTCCCAGAGTCTGGAATTTCTCCTTTGATTTCAGAAATTCAACGACTTCATACAGCTCCTGTTTAGCTTCGTCGACTCCAGCCACATCGTCGAAGGTTACCGTCGGTTTAGAAGGTGGGAAGAGCCGAGCACGGCTGCGACCGAAATTGAGAGCCTGGTTATTGACTCCCCGAGCACGGAAGAACATGAAAAACAGCAAACCGCCGAATAAAAGAAGAGGCAAAAAGCCAAGTAGCATATTCCCCCAATCGATGCCTCCAGCTTTAATCTCGTATTTTATGCTGGTATTAAGCCCGAGTTCTCGCAGGTCATTATAGTTGAGAGCGCCAATATTGGTCTTCAAATCCCTGCCATCAGTAGTCGTCACAGCTAACCACTCACCCTGTTCAACGAGTTTCTCTATCTGGTTGGACTGTGACATGGTTATCAGTTCACTGACAGGGATTTCCGCCGGCTTTGGCGGCGCAGAGAAGAGAACCGTGACCAGAGCAATCCCGGCCAGCAGAACAGCCATATATAGTAAACCGCTACGTTTCAAACTTGACACCCCTTTACCTCGCCAGGGTTATATCTTAACCCAATGTATTTATTATATCAAAAAAACGGAGGCTTAGGAAATCGAGAGGGTTTAAGGCAGATTATTATAAGTCTCCTGCAGCAGCGCAGCATCTCCTTCCAGATTAGGACTTTCGCAGATGACCAGTCCTTTTGCCTGGCAATCCTTTAGCGCTCTGAGCAGCTCTATGTACTGCAAATCCGCATCTGGTAGATTCAAATGCTTTATTTCTCCCCTTTGCCCGTACTTGATACCGGAAAAGTGAATGTGCATATCGTCCAGCGCCACCCGGCCTAACCCTTGCTCAATCTGCCTCAGGACTGCTATAAATTCCGGATAAGAGTTGAATTCCCCCGCCCGGGCATGCCAGTGAGCAACATCCAGACAGATACCTAATCCCTCCAGTTCATTACACAGCTTAATTATTTCTTCCACTGTACCGAACTGGCTATTTTTACCCATCACTTCAGGCCGTATCCATAAACGGTTGTTTTCCTGTTTTAACTGATGCAGTACTTCCTGCAGATTCTTTTTTACTTGTTTATACGTCTCTTCCGGTGAATCACCAAGATAAAAGGCAGTGTGGAAAACAATGCTCTCCGCACCACACAGAGAAGCAATCCGCGCCGTTTGTAATAACCGGAGCTGGCTGGACTTTATCTTCTCAGGCTCATGCGCATTAAAGTTAATAAAATAAGGAGCGTGAGCCGACAGCTTAACACCCTCTCTTGTAGCCACCTCAGCCACCTGCCGGGCACTGGCCTCGCTCATTCTTACTCCCTGCACAAACTCCACCTCCATACAACCCAACCCGAGTTCGGCTATACGCTTGATGCCATCGATGGTAGATGGCGTTCTGGAGCTATGCGGAGCGCCGCCGGTGCCGAAAAGAAGCTCCTTCATTTACCGCTATTATCTCCTTTGGATTCAGGACTGACTTATACAATTTAGACACTATTATCAATATGCTTCAAGTCGGCAACAGCCCGGCATTTCCGAAAGTCCACGTCTGTTTTATGAGAGGAAGATTTAGCCTGGCTCAGCTAAATTCAGCGATAAGCTGACTTCCGGCCCAGCCAGAAGGCCCCTCCGGCAAGTATCACAGCGAAAATGCCGATTATGACATAAATAAGACTCTGTGATAAGACAATGCCGACATAAAACGACCGGGCACTCGACCAGGCGCTCTCATTAGAGGCACCGTCCACCGCCTTGACACGCCAGTAGTAAGGCGTATTCTTACTGACCGATTCTAGCTTTTCGGCCTTAGTAAGGGTATATTCCGATAGAGTTAGCCCTGCTTTCTCCAGCACTATTGATTCTTTACCGAACTCTTTGTCTCTGGCAACCTGAAGGATATAAGTTACGCCACTGGGGTCGGTAACTTCCGTCCAGTCAAAAGATGCCTCTGCCTTAGTTTTAGTATCCGTCTCCGGCTTTGATAATGTCGGCGGTGATGGTGGCGTCGATTCCATAATGAAACTGCGGGAGATAGAGTTAATACCATCGGCAATAATCACGGCGTGCGTTCCAGCTTTGCTCGGTGGGGTATTGAAGGTAACCGTAAACTTGCTGTCGCTAGCCACGGTCATCGTGGCTATTTGCTTGCCATCATAGGTAACAGTCGCTGTTTTGCCAGCGCTGAAGCCGACACCGCTGACCGTGACTGTCATGCCGACATATCCCGGAACAGCCGTACTTGTCGCCGGGTCGATAGTGGCATCGGTCAGCACGGTAAAGTCAGCCTCCTTGGTGTTAGTACCGTCGCTGACTTTCACCTTATAGGTTCCGGCAGGACGAACGGGTACATCAAAACTAATGTTGAAACTGCCGGCAGCGTCACTGTTAGCGGTTTTAACTGACACATTGTCAAAAAGAATGGTTATTGGCTGATTGGCCAGGAAACCCGTGCCTTTGGCGGCCGCCTTAGCCCCAACGAACCCGCTCACTGGATTGAGGCTCATACTCGGTGCAGTAGTAAAAGCCTTACTGCCAGTATTGGTACCATCGCTAGCCTGTATTTGGTGGCTGCCGCTAGCTACAGTCGGCACGGTAAAACTGGCGCTAAAGCTACCCTTACTACCGGTAGTAATCGCTGCCGGGCTGGTGGCAATCTGCGAAGCATCAACGCTAATGACGATAACAGAGTCGGCGCTAAAACCTGTACCATTAACTGTTACCTTGGTCCCCGCTATCCCTGAGACCGGGTCAATAGTTAGTGATGGGTTAGTAGTAAAGTCCCTGGTATCATAGTTGCCCGCAGCATCCGTCGCCTTTACGGTGTGACTCCCATGAAAGCTTTCAGGAACGTTAAAGGCAATATTAGTAAAGCCGCCAGCGCTGTCCGTACTGGCGGTGGCCACCTGTCCGTCATCGAAATAGATAGTCACGCTTCCGCTAGCCGCAAAACCGCTACCGCTTACCGTAACCTTGTCTCCCACCACCCCTGATGTGGGAGTAATACTCATTTTTTGGAAGCTGTTAAAACTGACGCCGGGAGAATCGCCGGTACTATCATTCCCTTTTACCGTGTGGGCACCCCTGGAGCTGAGGGGAACAGCAAAGGTAACACCGCTAAAAGTACCACTGGCTGTTGCCGTCGTGGTAGCCACAACCGCACTATCGAAATAGATTCTTACCGTGGAGCTGGCATTAAACCCTCTGCCACTAACCGTGACCGTGTCCCCGATGCTACCTGATAAAGAACTCAATATAATGTCCGGCGTTACGGTAAACGATGCGGTGGAATTAGTGGTGTCGGCCGCCGTTGTTGCTGTAACTGCGTACGAGCCCCGCGGATACGATGGCACAAAAAAATTAGTGATAAAGCTTCCGGTACTGGTATTACCAGTGGCTACGTTAGTACTGGAGAATGTAACGGTATAGGTGATATTGGCGCTAAACCCTGACGCAGTAACGCTTACCTCAGTACCCACCGGACCGCTCAGCGGATAGATTGTTATCGTACCGACCGCCGCTTTGACCGGCGTCGCCGGCACAGATACCAGCGAGAGACCAAGAAGCAATGCTGCCACCACCGTCCGCCAGATTTTAGTGCCAGTCTTCACCCTATCTCCTCCTTATTCCGCTCTGAGCGCCTCGATAGGATTGAGGCGGGAGGCATTCCACGCGGGGTAGAACCCGAAGAAAAGACCAATGCCGACCGATACCGAAACGGCCATAATAACGATATCAGCCGAGACTAGAGTTGTCAACTTCGCCATACTGGCAACGAAGTGCGAGACTCCCCAGCCCAGGCCAATGCCAATAATACCACCGCTAAAGCTCAGCAAGGCGGCTTCAATGAGAAACTGAATCCAGATGTCCTGCTCTCTGGCTCCCAGCGCCTTACGGATACCTATCTCTCTGGTTCTCTCCAGTACCGATACCAGCATGATGTTCATCACGCCGATACCCCCCACCA
>JACQOM010000115.1 GCA_016202525.1 Chloroflexota bacterium
CCCGATTGAACTACAGCCCCGTGTTCACTACCTGCCTATCTAATTTAGCAGAAATTGTCTGAAGGGGCAAGTCTAACCAGGGTCCAAAAGACAGGAAGCCGATATTGGCATAACTCAGGATTTGTTGGCTGACCGTGTGGCATTAACCGGTGAAATGGTTAAGATGAGCGCCAGAGCCAGCAGGGGAAGGACGGCCATGATGAGCCAGATACCTTGATAAGTGCCCCAGCGGTCATACGCCCATCCGCCCAGAACCGGGCCGACCACGTTGCCGATAAAATTTACGCCTACTACCAGACCAAAAATAGTCCCGAAATAGGCCCTGCCGAAGTATTCCCTCACCAGAATCGGTCTCACTGTATTGAGCCCGCCGAAGCCGACGCCAAAGAGAGCCAGGAAGATTGCTAGCGGCCAGCCGTTACTACTGGAGGTAAAGGCAAAGGAAATCATGCCGAGGCTTAGCATCACAAAGCCGACGGCGGTGACTGATTTGCGGTTCCACTTGTCCCCCAGCCAGCCAAAACCCAGACGCCCGATGACACTCAGCAGCGGGATACCGGTAGCTACCAGGGCTGCCGTTTCCCGGGAGACGCTGACGCTGCTGAGGTAGGGCATGACGTGGGTAATTACCGCGTTTACCAGCAGGGCATGGGAGATGTAAGCCACGGATATGAACCAGAAGGCTTTACTTCTGAGAGCCTGTCCCACTTTGACCTCTATCTCAGCACTTGACGGTAGCTCATGTTCATTACCGGATGTCGTTGGTTTGGCTGTTTCGCCATCGGGCAGGTAGCCATATTGCTCGGGTTTGTGGCGGAAGACAAATGATAGCGGCAGGACTAAAACCAGCATACCGATGGCCAGGATTACCAGTGCCTGACGCCACCCGTAGGCATCGATGAGTTTTACCATTACCATTACCAGCAAGCCGCTGAAGCCATAACCACAGAGGGCGATGCCGCTGGCTATCCCGACTCTCTTGCGGAACCAGTAGGCGGTGGCGGCCATTAGGACGTTCATACTGGTGCCGCTCATGCCTATGGCTAGGAAAATGAAGGCAGCATAGAATATAGCGATTGAGTGAACCTGGCTCAGAAGTAGCAACCCCATGATAGTGCTGACTACCCCGCCGAATACAATTCGTTTTGGGCCCCAGCGGTCGATAGCAATGCCGGCTAGCGGAGCTAAGATGCTCATTTCCAACCCGCGTAGTGAAGCGGCCGTTGAAATCTGTGTGTAGCTCCAGCCAAGCTCTTTGCTTATCGGCTCGAAGATAGCGGTGAACCCGTAAAAAACAACGCCACCGGCATATAGTGCAGTCACTACTGAAGCCGCTACTATCCACCAGCCGTAGAATATCTTCACCGGATTGCGGGTCAAAGAGAGCACCTGGTCTGTGTCATCAACATCCTGAGAAACAAAGTTAAACCCAGCCACGTTGGCTGGGCTGTTAAGCTGCGTATTATGCTGTGATTTTAACAGCCCAGTCACCAAAAGTCAAGCTAATCGAGGTCAAGGTTCTACTTGGTCTTATTTGTTCTTGACCTCATCCCCTTTGTCTCCTTCTCCTAATCAGGAGAAGACATTGGAGAGGGGGCCTATGCCCCCTCTCTTACTTAACTCCCCCCTCCCCACTGGGGAGGGGGAGTTAATAACTGTCTCAGAGACAGGGACATCTGCCCGCCGTCCCTCCCGGACTCCGGCAGACGGGTATCCTTCACTAAAACGACTATCCTACCCAGGAATGAATAAAAAGGAAGTCAACATATGTACTGAAAACCGGCTCCAGCCAGAATGAGACAAAAGTCACATACAATGGCTGTCTTCAGGACTAAAATTATGATTGGCACAAGGGAGTAAACCTAGCTGAAGGAGGTGATGAATATGGTGGCGTGGAAACCCAAGAATTGCCCAAGATGTCAGGGTGACATCTTTATCGATAGAGACCTGAACGGCTGGTATGAACAATGCCTCCAGTGTTCCTATAGGCGTGAGTTGAGGGATATTGCCGAGTTCAAGAAAGAAGCAATCCCTGCCGGACATCCGGCGGGAGGGAAGCGCTCCAAGCGCTGAATGTTGACTATCGGCTGGACTTAACTTTGTTTGCGGCTATTTTTTGGCTTTTGGGACCTGGTGCCATTACTGGTGGCTTTCGTGGTGAAGGTCAGGGAATCATCGACGAGGTCGACGACGACGTTAGTACCTTCCTTGAATTCCCCGCGTAACACTCTGGTTGACAGCGGGTTTTCTATGTAGTGTTCCACCGCCCGTCTGAGGGGTCGTGCCCCGTAAAGCGGGTCGAAGCCGACTTTGGCCAGCCATGATTTAGCGGCATCGGTTATCTCAAGTCCTATCTTACGTTCCTCCAGGCGGTTCTGTAAGTCTTTCACCAGCAAGTCGACGATGCTTCTCAGTTGTTCCTCATTTAGTTCGTGGAAAACGATGATGTCATCCAGCCGGTTCAGAAATTCGGGACGGAAGGTCTTTTTGACCTCAGCCATCACCTTTTCCTTCATGTCCTCATAGCTTTGCTGCCGGCCTTTAGTTCCCCCCTTCTGCGTGGCAAAGCCGAGGCTTACCTCGCGTTTGATAAGCTCGACGCCGGTGTTGCTGGTCATAATCACCACTGTATTCCTGAAGTCAACCGTCCGCCCGAGACCATCGGTCAGGCGTCCGTCATCGAGAAGCTGGAGCAGGGTATTGAATACCTCCGGATGGGCCTTTTCAATTTCATCGAGCAGAATTACTCGATAGGGGCGGCGTTTCACGGCTTCGGTAAGCTGCCCGCCTTCTTCATAGCCGATATATCCCGGCGGGGCGCCGATGAGACGTGATACAGTGTGTCTCTCCTGGTATTCTGACATATCCAGACGTACCATCGCGTTCTCGTCATCGAACAAGAACCAGGCCAGGGTACGCGCCAGCTCGGTCTTGCCGACTCCGGTAGGGCCCAGGAACATGAAGCTGCCGATGGGTCGGCTCGGGTCTTTGAGTCCGGAGCGGCTGCGGCGGATAGCTTCAGAAATGGCTGTTACCGCCTCCTCCTGGTTGACCAGCCTTTCATGGATGCGGTCTTCCATGTGCAGTAATTTCTCAGCTTCACCCTCGAGCATCTGAGATACGGGGATGCCAGTCCAGTTGGAGATTAGTTTAGCAATAGTCTCTTCATCTACTACACTATCAATCTTCTCCCGCTTTAGCCACTCATCCTTAGCCTTGTTATATTCATCGTCCAGCCGCAACCTTTCCGATTTAAGCTGGGCAGTGCGTTCATAGTCCTGTCGCTGGGAGGCTGCCTCTTCTTCATTGGTCAATTGCTTGAGCCGTTGCTCCAGTGATTTGACCTCGGGCGGAGCGCTCTCGGTATCGATGCGCAGCTTGCTGGCGGCCTCATCGATAAGGTCGATTGCCTTATCTGGCAGGTATCTATCCGAGATGTAGCGCTCACTGAGACGGGCAGCGGCTTCCAGAGCGGCATCGCTAATCTTAATCTTGTGGTGGGCTTCATATCTGGGACGCAGCCCTTTGAGCATCTCAATGGTGGCTTCAACACTGGGCTCACCGATAAATACTGGCTGGAGACGCCGCTCCAGAGCCTTGTCCCTCTCAATAAATTTACGGTATTCGTCAAGGGTAGTCGCCCCGACAGTCTGTACTTCTCCGTGAGCCAGTGCTGGTTTGAGCATGTTGCTGGCATCGATTGCTCCCTCGGCGGCGCCGGCGCCGACGACGGTATGAATTTCGTCGATGAATAAAATGACCTCTCCCCGTGATTCTTTCACCTCGTCCATGACCGCTTTGAGCCGTTCTTCGAACTCGCCGCGGAACTTGCTGCCGGCTACCAGAGCACCCATATCCAGAGCCACCACCCGGCGTCCTTTGAGGGAATCCGGCACATCATCGGCGGCAATCTTCTGTGCCAGCCCCTCGGCAATAGCCGTCTTGCCGACGCCGGCATCACCGACGATTACTGGATTATTCTTGGTGCGCCGGGTGAGTATTTGCATCACCCGTTTAATCTCTTCATCCCGCCCGATAACAGGGTCGAGTTTGCCCTGGCGGGCTAATTCAGTGAGGTCGCGGCCATATTTCTGCAAAGCGCGGTATTTGCTCTCCGCCCGGGCATCGGTAACCCGGTGCCCGCCACGAATCTTCTGCAGTGCCTGAAATACTTTCTCCTGGTCGACCCCGAACCTTTTCAGAATACTGCCCGCCTCACCTTTCTGTTCTCCGGTGATGGCAATCAGAAGGTGCTCGGTGCCGATAAACTCGTCATTCAATCTTTTTGACTCGGCATCAGCGGCCATGAAAAGGGTATTGATGCGTGGTGTTGCGTAAATCTGTGTTGTCTCATAAGCCACTTTGGGCATCTTTTCCAATGCCGTTCCCAGTTGCCGCTTCACATCCTCCACATCAACGTTTAATTCCCGTAATATGTCACTGACCAGGCCCTTCTCCTGTAAGAGTAAAGACAGCAGGATATGTTCCACATCCCACTGGTTGTGGTGAAACTGCATCATCAATTGCTGAGACGATTCAATCACTTCTCGGGCTAATTCAGTAAATCTATCCGGTCTCATCGGCTTTTTACCTCCGCGTTCTTAGTAACGAAGTTAAGATTAAGGAAATCCTCGATATGTCTCTGGACTTCTGGGTACTCCCAGTTATACTCGTGCCCGGGGACGTTAATACAGTAGCTAAATCTTATCGGCGTTCCTTGCAGCCGGTATTTAATCCATCTGAAAGGAGCTGCTCCAAAGGCTTTGAGTATCGTTAGTATATCCCATTCCATCATAGCATCAGGCATCAGCCCGTTGCTATCTATTGCCAAAGTTTTCTCCGTAATTACGCGCCGTGATTTGTAGAAGGAGGGGATGCCCAGTTCTATACTGTGCACCGGCTCAAGATTTTTAGTGTGCTGCATAGCGGCGTTGCTGAAGGCAGCTCCCTGACTGGCTCCAATCATTATTACCTTAAGGGAGTCGAGGTGTTCAATGATAAACTTCAGTTCAACAGCCAGTACCTCTGCCTTGGAAGCAAAGAAACGTGATTGTTCTCTGATATCCCGCATTATCTCCCGCCAGCCTGTGCCGGTGCGGAAGTACTGTATTAACGCTCCGGTATATCCCCGCTTTCCCATAGTATTACTGATTCCTTCCACGATACTACGCTCCCATGGCAGGCAATTCTCCAGGCGCGTATTACCCCACCCGCCGGGGTTATGAATCAACAGGAAATCCTTGTCCCGGGCAGTAGCGTAGATATCCAGGAGCTGGCGGGTAAAGGCGAGGCACTTTTGTCGGTCATTACCGAAGAGTCGCTGTGCCAGCTGCTTGGCTTCTTCCTCTAAATGATTGTCTGTCATCTTTTAAAGACCAAACCATCGTAATAAGATAGATAGTCCAAAGTATCCGGCAAAGGAGATAACCAGGTATCTTACTGTTTTACCAGCCCAGCTGAGCAGGAAGAAGCGCAGTAAACCCATGCGCAGAGTTCCGGCAGCCAGTCCCGTAAAGTAGAACGGGCTGATTATCATTGCCGAGCTGATAAAGACAACCCATGAACCTCCTTTGCCTCCCACCCAGCCCAGTAAACGCCGGTAAATAACCCGATTCTTAAACCAGGACTTCGATGCTTTTGTGTCAGGGGCACTGCTTTTATCTGTCTGATATTCAGGATTCTGTTTCCTCGGGCGGAATAGGCTTAACAAGTTAAGCACACCGGCTCCGGTCAGGTAGACTGTTATCCCGCCGATAGCAGCCCCAAAACCGGCTATCAGTCCTACCCATACCGGGTTCAATACATGCCCGAAGACGAATATCAGCCACAGGGTAGGTGTGGGAATAATAGTTACTCCACACAGGATGCCGATAACAAACACACCTAGATAGCCATAAGCCTGAGCCTGTCGTATTCCCTCTTGAAAAACAACAGCGGCAACAATGAGTGCCACAGTAAGTAAAATACTTAAAGTGCTAACCAGGTAGAAATGCCAACCCGTTGTTTGGCTCCCCTGAGCAACTGGCGTTGACTGCAATAAGTCTCCCTTATGAAGTTATTTTGGTAAATTTGAAGAATTTTCCCTCTTTCTCAGCGAGGGAAAATAGACCGTCGGTATAGCTCAGTACCCTTTCCTTCATGCCGTCATATAAAGCCAGGGTACCCTCTTTTCTTAGTACCCGGTGTAACTCTTCTAGCACTGCCCGTCTTTCCTTAATCTCATGCAGGACATCACACATCCAGACTACATCAATGCTTTCATCCGGCAAGCCGGTATCCTTGTTGGAAAGTATCGTTTCCATATTGGTCAGTGCTTCTTTTTGTAACAGTTCCTCGACTATTTCCAACTGGCGGGGGAAATAGTCTAAAGCATATACTTTTCCCTCTGCCCCGACTATTCTGGCTGCCGGAATGGTAAAATCGCCAGTGCCGCAGCCATAATCCAAGAAGGTGTGTCCTTCCTGCACCAGATTGCATTGCTGCCACTTACGTAGAATGTCTCGCCCGGTAAAACGTCTCCAAAGCGGCCACCAGTAGACCCAGATTGCATAGTGGCCTTTAAATACCGGATTTAATTTTTCCTCGAGGAAGCGCTCGATATCAAACAAATTCCTTACCTCTATCTTAAATTTTGCCGTCATGGATACTCACAGAGGTTTCTGGCTAAGACTATTGCTGCCTGAGTTTCCTTAACTCTGATTCCAGCCCGTCGATGTGTTCCTGCAACTCGGACATTTGTTCTGCCATGCGCAAGATGACCTCTATCCCGGCCAGATTGATACCCAGGTCATCCATCAGAGTCTTCACTCGCCTCAGGTGAGCGATGTCTCGTTCCGAATACAGGCGAATATTACCTTTAGACCGGGACGGCTCTATTATGCCAATCTTTTCGTAGTAACGCAAGGTGTGAGTTTGGACACTGAGCATCCTGGCGGCGACACTGATGACATAACGCGGCTCTTCATTTCTTTGATTCATAAAATCACCTCTTTGCTGGCTCCATTGGGTCGTAGCTTCTTGAGCTGCTCGAATAGTTTCTTTTCTTCTGCGGAGAGCTTACCCGGCAAGACTACCTGCACTTTAGCCAGCAAGTCGCCGTGGGCGGAGTTACCCAGATGAGGCATTCCCTGCCCGGACAGGCGGAAAGCACGTCCATTTTGAGTTTCCGGCGGAATTTTTAGCGCCAGTTTTCCGGTGATGGTGGGGACTGGCACCTCACCGCCGAGCATGGCTATGGTCAGCGGGACGGATACGTCCACATACAGGTCATCTCCCTTACGTTCAAACATCTGGTGAGGTTTAATCGATATTGCCAGGTAAAGGTCGCCACTTTTACCTCCGGAATAACCCGGTTCTCCCTTGCCGGCGATGCGAACTCTAGAGCCATTGTCAACGCCGGGTGGAATCTTAACCTCCAGTCGTTTCAAGCTGGCGACGGCTCCCGAGCCGAGACATACCGAGCACCGCCTATTTTGAGTCTGGCCGGTACCCGCGCAGGTGGGGCAAGCCTCTTCGCTCTCAAGGCTCAGTATTCGGTTGGTGCCGTGATAGGCTTCTTCCAGTGTTACTTCTACGGGGTGCTCGATATTCTGACCTTGTCTTGGCCGGACCTGGCGGCCGGCTGTTCCGGTCCGGAAACCCTGGAACAGGTCACCAAAAAGGTCGTTGATATTACCCTGCTCAAAGCGGAAGTTTTGAGTGCCTCCCTGGCTGAAATCCCACTGCGGTGGTGCCTGTTGTCCTCTGGTTCCGGCAAACTGGTCAGCGTGCTGCCACTGGTCACCATACTGGTCGTACTTCTGGCGTTTTTCCTTGTCAGAGAGGACCTCATGAGCCTCATTTATCTCTTTAAACCTGGCTTCGGCTGACTTGTCACCGGGATTAACGTCAGGGTGATGCTTACGGGCCAGCCGTCGGTAAGCCTGCTTTATCTCCTGCTCGCTGGCATTTCGCTTAATACCCAGTATGCTATAGTAATCTTTCCTGGCCATATTGTCATTTTAACTCATTTTGTAAAATATGACAATAGTATGATAAAGAAGTTAATAAATCAGTATTAAGTAACTGTCAGCCGAATGGGGGATAAGGGGGGTAAGGTCCGATGAGTTTGGTAAGAGACCAACGATGAGCAGAACCAAAAGAGGTTGGGCAATTGCCCAACCTCTTTCTAGTATTAGTGGAGTGAACTGGCTAGTTTATAAAATCGGCAGGTATCTCTTTATCTCGTATTCTGTTACCTGTGTCCGGTACTGGTCCCACTCGATTTTCTTATTCTGGATAAAGGCATTGAAGACATGCTCACCCAGAGCTTTACGCACTACTTCACTCTTTTCAGTTAGCTGAATAGCGTCAAACAGGCTGGCAGGCAGGGTGCCGATTCCTCTTTCCTTTCTTTCCTGCTCGGTCATCTCGTATACGTTTTCCTCTACTGGAGTCGGAGGTTGTAAGTTCTTCTCAATTCCATCCAGCCCGGCGGCCAACATTACGCTGAAGGTAAGGTAAGGATTGCAGGCAGGGTCAGGGGACCGGTATTCAATCCTGGTTGCGTTTTCCTTTCCGGGACGGTATTCAGGTACCCGAATCAGGTCGGAGCGGTTACGCCGTGCCCAGGAAAGGTATACGGGTGCTTCGTAGCCCGGGACCAGCCGCTTGTAAGAATTAATCCACTGGCTGGTGATAGCCGTGATTTCCGGACCGTGCTTGAGCAATCCGGCAACATAGCTCTTGGCTGTTTTGGAGAGATTGTACTTGTCTTTAGGGTCGAAGAAAGCATTGCGCTCGCCCTTAAACAGGGATTGATGCACATGCATGCCGCTACCATTGATACCAAAAACTGGCTTTGGCATAAAGGTGGCATAGACGCCTTGCTGTAAGGCTATCTGTTTGACCACCAGGCGGTAGGTCATCACACTATCTGCCATGGTCAGGGCATCAGTGTACCGCATGTCTATTTCGTGCTGGCTGGGGGCAACCTCGTGGTGTGACTATTCAATACCAATGCCCATCTCCTCCAGGGTAAGAACTGATTCACGTCTCAGG
>JACQOM010000116.1 GCA_016202525.1 Chloroflexota bacterium
CAGCGGCGCTATGCTGACGACGCCTTCCCATTCCCCTGTCCCGGTTGGTCCCCTTGTCCAGTCAAGGTTGACCAGGTTTTCGTTGGTTATCTGGACCGTAGTCATCGGGGATGGTTCATTAAATGCCGGGTCAAAGCCTCTCGTTTCCTGATAAGGGATGATGGTAAACACTCCACCATACTTTGGCTTTTCCATCATTTTTTCTACAACCGAACCGTCCTGCTTCTTCAACGTGACCTTCACCATCTCCGCACTGGTCGGTGTAGGTGCAGTCGGCGTGGTCGGAATCGTCGGGGTCGTTGGTGTAGTCGGAGCTGTTGGGGTCGTTGGTATAGTTGGTGTAGTCGGGGTCGTTGGCGTCGTTGGCGTCGCCGGACCGCAGGATGTCAGCACCATCGATAATACCACCAGACAACTCAATAATAGCGAGACGAATCTTCCAATCACTTATGTCACCTCCCACATAACTTTTTACTTCTCAGTCATTACCACTCTAAAATCCCATCGATTTTTTCAGCGCCTGGTCATACCAGATGAACATAGGGAAATTGAGAGCCGCAGTATAACCGACAATCCACTCGCCATGGTAGTTCTTGACCCATGGCCACCAGAAAGTATAGGTGTATGGCCCGGGCATTGTCTGGATATAGTAGCCTTTTTCGAGAATATATTTCCAAGCCTCTTTGATGATTGCTGCCGCCTTGGGTTCATCGGTGACATATGATGCTTTGAAATCTTCCTGATACTTATTCAGCACAGGGTCATTAAGCATAGCCCTGTTGGCAGGGTCGAGAGGTTGGTATTTGTGCCAGGCATAAGGTGTAGTCTCCAGGATACTTCCAAAGTATCCCTCTTTGTGGGTCCTGCCGGTGCCGATAGAGTTATAAACTCCTCTTTCTTTTATCGCTATATCAGCAGTAACGCCAATCTTAGCCCAGTATTCTTTAGCTACAGTAACAGCATCGACTTCCGCTAGCTCACCGCCATTAACAATCACTTCCATCTTGAAGCCGTTGGGATAGCCGGCCTCAGCCAGAAGTTTTTTGGCCTTCTCCTGATTATAAGTAAACATCTCCTGGACTGCCGGGGACTGCTCCTCAAAAGAAGTGTACTGAGATTTGTACATACTCATGGTCGGTGCCGGATAAGAGAATAAAAGGGCATCACCACCAAAGTAATCCTTATTTATTGTCTTCAGGTCTATTGCCATCTGCAGTGCGCGCCGCACCCTGATATCGTACCAGGGCTGCTCCGGTTTATCTAACCTCAACGCCAGTCCCATCACATTAGAGACGAACTCCTTTTTGTACTTTAGCTCGGGTGTCATTTTTGTCATACTCCGGAAGTCTTCCAGGTTGACACGGGCAATCCAATCAGTCTTGGCCGTCCGTAGCGCCGCCAGCTGAGTAGACCGGTCAGCTATAATGAGTAGCTTAGCACCATCCAGGTAGGGTAATTGATTCCCCTTCCCTGGTCCAACGGGGTCTTTCATCCAGTAATTAGGGTTCTTGGCGAAGGTAACTGAGCTGCCATCAACAAAGTCCGTCAGCATAAATGCCCCGGTACCAACCGAGTTCCGCCAATCCTGATAAGCCCTGGCTCCGAATTTCTGTATTGGTTCTGGAGGGTAAACTTTGATAAAAGAATAAGTGGCTTCAAATAATGGCTGAATCCAGCCGCCAGGATTAGCCTTAATAACCACCGTCCATTTGTCTGCCGTAGTTACCGATAGCGGGTGTTCTGGTTTAGTCATCCTCACCTGAAAATAAGCCTCGGGGATTTCATAGTTCCGCTTAATGGAGTAGGCAATATCGTCAGCCGTCATTTCCCTGCCATTGACCAGCCGGCTGGCTTCACTCTTTGGGTTCAGAGCAAAATGAACCCCTTTGCGAACATGATAGATAATGGTCTCGTTATCAGGTATTTCGTAGCTCTCGACCAGAGCCGGCACAAAAGCGGCGAGAAGCGGGTTCCAATTCTCAAATTCATATTTACCGCTGCCCGCTGGACCCTGTGCCCAGTCCCCTTTGAACAGGTCCTCATTGGTCATAGCAACGGCATAGGCTGAAGGCGCGCTTGAGTAAACAGTATCAAACTTCCCGGAATCAAAAGCATTTACAAGATAGTAAAAGTTTCCTCCATATTTGGGCACTTCCGCTGCAGGCGCGGTGGGTGCCGCCGGTGCGGTTGGGGTTACCGGCACGGTCGGCGTAGTTGGTGCCGTCGGTGATTTCGGTACAGTGGGTGCGGCTGGTGCAGCCGGCGCTGCCGGAGCACAGGACGCCAGTACTAGGGATAACCCCATCAGGCAACTAAATAACGAGACGATTTTTCCAATCACTTATATCACCTCCACATCACCTTTTTTCATTCTCTGTAATTACCAACTCTAAAATCCCATCGATTTCTTCAGCGCCTGGTCGAGCCAGACATACTTGAGTGGATACCATATAGTAGAAATGCCCAGGTAGTGTTCACCGTGGTAGTTCTTGAGCCATGGCCACCATACATGGTAGATATAAGGCGACGGGAACTGTATCTGCCAGGCCTGCTCTATAACGTATTTCTCAAAGTCTTTCATCGATGGCCAAAGCTTTTCCTCATGGAACATGTAGTCTGCCCGGGTATCATCATAAGTCTTATTGGCATAGGGGTCGTCAATCCGGGCTACATCGGCGGGGTCTGACGGATGAGTATGGTGAAAGGCAAAAAGGACGGCAACGTTCCCATCATTAGTGACAGCCTCTCTCTGCTGAAAACCATTGGTTATAGAAGTAAACACACCAACTTCTCTGACATCAATTACCAGGTTAACGCCAACTTTAGACCAGTAGTCTTTTATGATAGACAGATAATCGACATCCGCTGCCTGGGCAAGCACTTCAATCTTGAAGCCATTGGGATAGCCCGCGTCAGCCAGCATTTTCTTGGCTTTCTCCGGCTGGTACGTGTACATATCCCGGACGACCTCGTTCTGCTCCGTCATCGGAGTATACATCGGCATATATTCCGGCCAGGGGACGACCGGATAAACCAGAGCAGCATTACCCTTAAAATAATCCTTGATGATGGTGTTGTAGTCCAGGGCCATGGTCAGCGCCTGGCGGACCTTCTTGTTGAACCAGGGCAGTCCCGGCTTATCCACCCTCAGCCCTATCCCGCCTGGATTTCGCGAGAGATACTTAACATACTTCAGCTGGGGGTTCTGCTGTAACATCAACTGTCCTTGTTCCCAATTAAGAGCAGCATGACCGGAGCCTACTAGAGCATCAGTCTTACCCGTACGCAGCGCCGCCTGCTGCGTAGACGGGTCCGGGATAATCAGATACTTGACGCCATCCAGATAAGGTAATTGATGCCCCTTCCCCGGTCCAATGGGGTCTGTGTCCCAATAGCTCGGGTTCCTGATATAGGTTAGCGAACTCCCTTCAACGACATCTGTTATCATGAAGGGTCCTGTGCCAACAGCATCCTTCGCAGCCCGCATCTTGTTGTATTTGTCATAGACTTCAGGCGGATAGATACTGCTAAAATCGGCAACATAATACATTACGGCACTTGCCGTTCCCGGCTGTAGTTTAAGCTTCACCGTGTATTTATCGGTCGCTTCTATGGATATCGGACGTTCTTCGGGTCCGACTCTACTCTTAAACCAGTAACCTTCGGGGTCAAAAAACCAGTCCTTCAGGGAGCGAACGACATCATCAGCCGTCAGTTCTCTGCTGCCCACCAGCCGGCTGGCATCACTAGCCGGGTTAAGACCATAGTGAACCCCCTTGCGGATATGGAAGATAAGGGTATCTGGGTCAGGTCTCTCATAGCCCGTTGCTAGCCGTGGCGACATGAAGTAAAGGCTGCCGACGAACGCGAAATGACCCACCTCGTTGCTGCCGGCCGGTCCCTTTGTCC
>JACQOM010000117.1 GCA_016202525.1 Chloroflexota bacterium
ACGATACTGATGCATCTCATAAGAGGCAGTGGCACCAGAGGACTCCGCGGGTTACAAGCGAGCACTCAATGGCCATCAGCAGGCGGCAGCCTGACCATAATCAGACCTTTGCTCACGGTAAGCCGGCAGGAGACCACCGCTTATTGTAATGACTACCATCTTATACCCAGGACAGACACCTCCAACCAGTCATTATCACCGCTGAGGAATAGAATCCGCCACCAGCTCCTGCCTTTACTTCAGAGTTATAACCCGGGTGTGTCCGATGCTCTGCTCCGCACCGCCCGCATTGCCGGCGACGACCTCGCCTTTATGGATAAAGAAACTGCCCGACTCTGGAGTAGAGTTGCCCGGAGACAGGGCGACACCATTATTTTAGACAGGGCAAAGCTGCTTAAACTGCCATCTGCGCTGCAACGGCACCTGCTGCGGAAAGCCATAGAAGAGTTACTGGGCAACCTCAGAGACATCGAGACACGCCATATCGAAAAAATAATGGCAGCATTGACTAAACCAGCCGGGAAAAGCCTCAATCTGCCCGGCGGGCTGACCTTTAGCATACTCTACGACCGGTACCAGCTCAGCCTGAACTCGGCGGCACTAAACCCGTTCTCGGTCCTGAAAACCGAAATTGCCCTGAAAATACCAGGCGAAACACTGCTACCCGGCTGGCGGGTAACGGCAGCGATTATCAAGCGGGAACGGACAACCGGAAATGAGATAGAGGGAACGGTCCCAACCAACAACTTCACTGCCTCCCTTGACCTTGAAAAGGCTGGCAATAGGGCGGTAGTGCGCCGCCGTCAACTGGGCGACCGTTTTCAACCAATGGGCATGACCCAACCTAAAAAATTGGGCGAGTTCATGGTTGACGCCAAAATCCCCCGCGACTGGCGCCAGCGAGTTCCGGTCGTCTGCTCACCCGACCAAATCCTGTGGGTGGTCGGCTGGCGCATCGATGAAAGAGTGAAAGTTACTGAAAACACCCGGCAGGTTCTACGTCTGGAATTTGAGCGTATCCCCGATACCTGTTGAGGGCAGTGTTAATCAAAATCTCAAGCGGGTTCTTCCCAAACTTAGTTATTTATTGGCCTTATCCTCTTTGTCCCCCTCTCCAAACAGAGCACTGGAGAGAGACCTCGGTATTTTGTTTGGAGAGGGGGAAGAGATTGTAGAGAGGGGGCTTCGCCCCCCTCTCTCTTTTTCCACCCCCTTCCCTTAAAAGGGAAGGGGTCAGGGGATAGTTTTTTATCAAATAAAGAGACTACCTTCAAGCTCTATCTCTTGGCAAAGGCGGTAAAATCTGTTACACTGGTCAATTAAATTCTCAACAAAGGTAAGTCCCGATGGCTCAGAGCAAGATAATCGATAGAGTGAAAAATGAGGGCAGAACCCGGCTGACAGAAATAGAGGCCAAAGAACTACTGAAGCAAGCCGGGGTAGATGTTACCGATACCAGGCTGGCAAAGTCCAGAGAAGAGGCCATTTCTATCAGCCGGGAACTGGGCTTCCCGGTAGTATTAAAAATAGCCTCACCGGATATAGTCCACAAGAGCGACGCCAGCGGTGTCAAGCTGGGATTGAGGACAGCCCAGCAGGTAGGCAAAGCTTATGATGCTATCCTCTCGTCGGTCAGAAAACAATATCCACAGGCAAAGATTCAGGGAGTCTCCGTACAAAAGATGGCCCGCCCGGGGGTAGAGGTAATCATCGGCATGTCGAAGGATTCTCAATTCGGCCCGGTACTGATGTTCGGCCTGGGAGGCATCATGGTAGAAATCATGAAAGATGTCTCCTTCAGGATAGTGCCGTTAGCTCCAAGAGACGCAAGAGAGATGGTCAGGGAGATAAAAGGTTACCCGATACTGGAGGGTTACCGGGGACAGGAACCGGTAGATGTCTCTAACCTGGAGAAACTAATCCTTAAGGTCTCCAGTTTTATCGAACAGCATCCCGAAGTGGCGGAGATGGACCTTAACCCCATTTTTGCTTATAGCGATGGCGCCGTAGCCGTGGATGCCCGGGTAATACTGGAGGGAGCTAAATAACCGTGAACCTAAAACTGATGCTGGATGAAGCCGCAGTCAAATATGGGCGGAAGACAGCCATCGTTTCGGGTCAGCGCCGCTTATCCTTCACCGAGCTTGCGGAAGCTTCGGACAAGGTAGCGAATACCCTGATAAAAATGGGGATAAACAAGGGCGACCGGGTAGTCATGTTGTTGCCTAACAGCCCAGAATTCGTCAACATCTACTTCGGCATTGTCAAGACCGGCGCCATAGCTGTACTACTGGACTGTAAATACAAAATTGGCGAGCTAACCTCTCTCTTCAACGATTGCCAACCGAAAGCCATGGTAATCGACAGCCAGATTATCGAGCCACTGATTCCGGAATTATCCCGATTCAAGTCTATCAAAAATATTATCGACCTGAGTACCGAGCATGAAGGGCAGTTCACCAGCTATCAACAGATTATGTCAACCAGTTCGGCACAGCCGGTTAAGGTAGCCCCCGCACCCGATGACACCGCCGTTATTGCCTATACCTCAGGACAATCTTTTCACCCCACCGGAGTCATGCTGTCCCACTATAGTCTGACAAGAGAAGCTATTATCTCGGCAGAGGCATTCGGGCAAACGGATAAGGACAATCTGATATTATTTGCGCTGCCAATGCACCACATGCTCGGACTGGTCTCAGTACTACTGACTTCCATTGCCAGGGGTAGCACCATAGTCATGCTGCCCGGTCTATCCATGCCCACCATTACCGAGACTATCGAGAAGGAGAAAATCACCATACTTATCGGTGTGCCTTTCATCTATGCCTTGCTAAATCGCACGGCGGAAAAGGAAGGAATAAACAACGACCTGAGTTCCCTTCGAATATGCTGCAGTGCCGGTGCTCCTCTATCTCTTGACATTGTAGAGCAATTCAAACAGCACTTCGAGCTGGAAATTGCCGATTGCTGGGGTTTAACCGAAACCGTATGCTTGGTCACCACACCCCAAATCAATGGCCACTGGAAACGTGGCTCAATAGGCAAGGCTCTGCCCGGGTGGGAAGTTAAGGTAATAGACGATAGCGGCCGGGAGCTACCGCCCTACCATGACGGCGAGGCAATCGTTCGCGGACCACTAATGAAAGGGTACTATAATAATCCCCAGGCTACCGCCAGGATACTGAAGAACGGCTGGCTCCATACCGGCGATATCTGCCAGCTCGATGAGAACGGCAATCTGTTTATCACCGGACGGAAGAAAGATACCATCATCATCAAGGGCCAGAATATTTACCCGGCCGATATCGAGCATGTGTTGTCCCGCCATCCCAAAGTGGCTGAAGTGGCAGTGATGGGAATTCCTGATGAACTACGGGGGGAACTGGTGGGCGCCTTTATCAGCTTGAAGAAAGGACAGACGGCTACAGAACAGGAAATCAAACAATTTTGTCTTGAGCGTATAACTAACTACAAAGTACCCAAACAGATTGCATTTCTGGATTCCCTTCCGAAAAACCCCGATGGCAAAATCGACCGGGAAAAGATTCGTGAACAACTATCGATCCCGCCGCTTTTCCCCAAAAGAGAGGTTACTGCAATAAGAGCCTCACGAAAACTCGCAAAATAAAACAGTTCCTTAGTAATCCATTCACCCGCTGTCAAACCAACCCCTTGCCAGATTGATGCCACTATACTATTATTGAAGTATAAATTATGTAATTCAGATTTAGACACAGCCCAATTCAGATGCATAGCCAGGATTCCTGACAACCGGGGGTTCCATGGCAAATGTGGCTATCGTTACCGACAGCATTGCTTGCCTGACCAGAGAACTAATAGAGCAGTACCGGATTGGGATTGTACCTATAAGACTGCTGGTTCAAGGTAAGGTCTACCGGGACATGGTAGATATGACCCCATCTCAGGCTTACCAATTGTTCTTGCAAGACCCGGAGAGTTTCAACACTTCGCCAGCCTCGCCCGGGTACTATCTTGAAGCCTACCGCGAGACGAGCAAGCGCGCCAACAGCATTCTCTGCGTCACTCTTTCATCCAGGATAAGCACCGGCTATAATATGGCACGTATCGCTAAAGAACAGGCACAGACCGAACTGCCTCAGACTTCGAATAGCCGTACTGGACTCTAAGAATGTCACTGCCGCTGAAGGTTTCATCGCCTTAGCTGCGGCACGGGCAGCCGCCGCCAGCAAGAGCCTAGCCGAAGTTATTAAAGTAGCGGAGGCAGTTAGAGACAAGGTTACTTTCGTTATCCTCTTAGATACCATCCGGCATGTTTATCGCACCGGTCGCATACCCAAAATAGCATCCCAGATAGGCTCCATGCTTAATATCAAACCGGTAGTCACCAGCGCTGACGGACTGGTCGTTTTGAAAGGGGTAGCTAGAAACAAGGAACAGGGCATCGAGCGTATCCTGCAAGTGATGCGGGAGAAAGTGGGGCAGAACCCGGTGCATGTCGCCGTGATGCATGCTTACGCCCCGGATGACGCCGAAAAGCTAAAGCAGAGAATTGCCTCCGAGTTTAACTGCGTTGAATTGTGGGTCGCCGAGTTCAGTCCCGTAATGGGCTATGCCACCGGCACGGGGACATTGGGTTTTGCTTTTTACCATGAGGATTGGGAAAACAGCGATTCTTTTCCCCAATCCATTATATCGCCAAGAGTAACTATTCTTTAGGAATCTCACTTTTAGCTTCGAATTAGGGACGGCGCAGGGGTCTAGCGGAACGGGGAAAAACGTTCTATAATATAGTGGGTAAAAATGTAGTCGGAGGGTATGGATTATAACCAGCTTGCCGCTGATGCCGAGCGACTGGCTAAGAGCCTGGGGCAGTTCCCCGAACCCGTAGTTCATCCCGCCCTGGTAGCTGTCAGCGGTCTGCCCGGTTCCGGCAAGTCTTACTTCAGTCGCCGGCTAGCCGAGAGGTTGCCATTTGTTATTTTGGAAAGTGATACCCTGCGCAAAGTCCTTTTCCCATCACCTAGCTATGACCTGAAAGAGAATTCCTACCTCTTTCGGGTGATTCATCATCTCATTGAAAAATTACTGAATAAGGGAATTTCTCTTATTCTGGATGCCACCAATCTGTCAGAGAGGCACCGTGAATATCTTTATCACATTGCTGACAGACTGGAGGTCAGGTTGATTCTGGTACGTATCGCTGCACCGCCTGAGGTAGTGCGAGGACGGCTTGAGAAGAGACTAAAAAATCAGGAGAGTAAATCGGACGCTGACTGGACGGTATATCAGAAGATGAAATCATCGGTTGAGAGAATCCGCCGCAAACACTACGTTGTGGATACATCTCAAGATATAAATCCGGTACTGAACAAGATTGTGAAAGAGGTAGCCCGCTAGGTGTTGCTAAAACCTATTTTAGAAAGAAGGAAAGGAGAACAAGGTGGAAATTAAGGCAGCAGTCGGAGACATTGCCAAAATTGAAGCTGGCGCTATTATCGTAAACTTTTTTGAGGGCGTGAAGCGCCCGGAGGGCGATACTGCCACTATCGACAAGGCCTTGGGAGGGACTATCACCCAGCTCATCAAGCAGGGTGAGATAAAAGGCAAACTCAACCAGATTACCATTATCCACACTCAGGGCAAGCTGCCGGCAGCCAGGGTGGTGGTCACCGGACTGGGCAAGCCGGACAAACTATCTCTGGACAATATTAGAGGCGCAGTGGCGGAGACCTGCCGACTTCTACGCAAAAAGTACGTGGAGAGTATCGCCACTATTGCTCAGGGGGCTGGAATTGCCGGTATAACCGCGGAGGGTTCAGCTCAAGCAGTCACCGAAGG
>JACQOM010000125.1 GCA_016202525.1 Chloroflexota bacterium
CGAATGCCGGTACGTGGTTGGCATTCAAGACCGGCGCATTTCCTTTCCGAGAGGCGCTCACGGTAGTAAGATAGCACGGTTGTTCTAATAAAGCAAGGGGGGAATGTCAGTAGTCGGGAGTCAGGAGACGTGATGCGGCGGATACTGGATTCCGGCTTTCGCCGGAATGGATGAGTGGTGGGTTTCGCTTCGCCCCACCCCCCACTACACCTACTTTGACAAGGGGAGATAGAGAGGGATTTAAATCCCCTGAGCGCTCGCGACAAGTCAGGGTGGGGAGGCGCTATGTTTGTCAAACCAATCACCACTTAAATCTTGCAACTGCGGATTCATCTTCGGCGAATAGCGCGCAAAAACTGGTCCTCAGTAATTTCAAGCTGCTTGAGAACATCGGAGAGAAAATAGGGGCTAATGTCTGCGGTGGGGTGGATGGGTAGAGGCGCTCGGCGGCAATCCTCGTGGTGGAACATAGCATGGCTGCCCTTTTGTCGAACTAGCTCGAAGCCCAGTCTCTCCAGCCCTCTAATTACCTGCCTTGCCTTAAGAGGAGGCAGCTTGGTCATAGGGCGATGGTAACCTTTCGGGTCTCGGTCTCCTCCGGGATTTCTTCGCCCCGCTCTTTACGGTATTCGAGGCAAAGTTCAAGGACCTTCTTGATATTGGCCAGGCATTCCTCGTAGGTGGCGCCCTGCGCGTGCGCCTCAGGAATCAACGGACAAGCGGCGATATAGAACCCGTCAGGCGCTTTCCTGATGACGACTGTATATTCCATAATTCTTGCCATGTTGACCCAATTATAGCACATGGCTGGTTATGGTGAGTAATTGCTGTAACCTCACCCCTTAGCCCATCTTTGCCAAAAGGGGGGAGAAAAAGAAAAGAGTGGGAGTAAACGAGGCTATGGTAGCACATGTGTTCTTCACTGGCAAGGGAGATTTGGCGGGTGGTTTAGAAAAAGATTACCATTCCACGGCCGTATCAAGTACGGATTCCAGAAAACCTCGACTTAAGACTACAGTGCACGTATTCTGGATACCGACTTTCGTCGGTATGGTCTATTCATTGCTAAGCACTCTCATTTGATGGGAAAAGCGACCATACTTTCATTGCACAATATCCTCGTAGATGTCTCTCCATTCGGGATTTACTTTCTCAATCAATTCTATCTTCCACTGCCTTTTCCATTCTTTAATCTGTTTCTCACGCTGAAGGGCACCGTCATAGTCATTACCGGTCTCATAATACACAAGCGTATGAATGTTGTACTTCTTGGTAAACCCTTCGACAAGGCCATTCTTGTGGGCATAGACTCGGCTTACCAGGTCACTGGTAAATCCTACATAAAGAGTGCCGTTGCGCTTGCTTGCCATAATGTAAACGTAATAGTTACTCATGCCTCTTCTGGATTCCGTTTCCCGTATCAGGTAGGGGACAGGTTTCAACGGAATGGTTACCTATTGTTTCCTCATTATTACGTCCATACCGACGAAAGTCGGTATCCAGACATTAGCCCTATACTGGATTCCGGCTTTCGCCGGAATGGTCAAGAGGGGTGAAGACCCTTTCTACACCTTGGTAGCTCAACAGCGGGTTAATTTTCTTCTAACTTTCCTAAAATCGTTTTCATATCCTTTACTAAATCCAGAATTTCTGGCCATGACGACCCTGTAACTACATCTTGACTGTGGGCTAATTTGTCTCTAAGTTTTTCAGTCTCTTTCAGAAACCGTTCAGTCTTCTCCTTACCTCCAAAGCCGAGAGCCTTAAGAATCTCTGGTGTTTTCAGAACTATTTCTCGTTTATCGCAAAACTGGAGGCAATCAGCCAAGTCAATAGTTTCATTTCTTTGTTGTCTTTCGTAAAAGAGTTTGTTTGCCTCTTCTATACGTTTGCTCTTTAGTATCCCCTGTTTCTGCCATGAATCGCTAGGGTAATGGTCTTCAATAATGCGAAGGAGCTGCATTTCTAATAGGCTTACCATGCCAAAAAGCAACATACGAACAGGTGCTTTTTGTAGGTCTCCGCGTGTCACAATACTATTGACGCAGTTTCCTTCTAAAACAAAAACCCTTGGTTTATCATGGAGTATTAGTAGTAGGCCAAGCAGTGGAGTTGACTCTGCAATGAGTTCTGAAGGATGAAACGTGTGCGTATATTGTTCACAGTGTCCTTTTCCTAGAGAGTGTCGGTTTACGTATCCATAAACTATGGCATTCTTTGCTATGCCGAGGACATCGAAATCTCGTTCATCCATCTTTTTCTGTGCAATATCCATATTTTCGTCATCTTCACAAAATTCCAATTCTTCGGCAATATGCCTAACTAAGATGCTATCCTCGAAAAGGTTTAGCAGTTCCTTAGAAGTTGATTTTAGTTGTTTCTTTCGCTTCATAGGTTTGCTTTTTCCGTCATTCTAATGCTTTTTATTATAGAGGCTTGCTCTACCCCAGCTCCACTCGCCCGATTCGGGCCAGACGCGGGCAAGCTCTTTAGTGTGTTTGCTGGCTAAGCCCTGGCTTTCCTGGCCCGGCTATCGATATACTGCTGGAGGCGCTCCCGGGTGGTCACCCACTGTCCAGCTAGCCTGATGGCCCACAGTCTCCCTTTCTCCGCCTGAGCCCGCAAAGTGACCGGAGCAATGCCAGAAATCGCGGATGCTGTCTTGAGGTCGATGAGCTCGTCCACACTACAGGCAGCAAGCTGGCTGGCCGAGTAGCGCCGGGTGGCATCCAGCACCTCCACCGATGACAGGCTGCCGTCCCGGGCATAGTTGAGCATTACCCCAGGCTCCGCTTCGCCGCTGTGACTTAACGCGGTCTCCGGGTCCTTGAAATAAATGGTCAGGATATCTACTTCAGGCTCGTATTCCATTTTTAAAGCGCACTTTGCCGTTTCTGGCATTTTCGTTTCCTTTACCATTGTTTACCTCCGCTTAGTCTTAATTACCGTCACCACAAAAGCGTAGGAACCTACCATCATCCAGATTACCCTTAAGTTCCCCAGCAGGGATTCCAATTTTTCTCCCTGCTCCACCAGTTTCCCCGAGCGGATAACCTTTTCAACCTCTCGACAGGTCAGCTTATAAAGCCTGATTTTGTTTCTGGCATGACGGCTGAATCGTATCTCCACAGGATAGAGTATAAGCGTAAGCGCTTATAGTTGTCAAATGAGGCCCGCTCCCTTTTCAGCGCCCGGTGATTACCCTAGCTCCACTCTCCCGCTTCGGGCCAGACGCGGGCCAGCTCTTTAGCTAAGGGCTTGTGTTCGGGCTTTTTTAACTCAGGGTCTTTTTCAAAGAGCTTTGTCGCTTCGCTGCGGGCCAGTTCCAGCAGGGCGACATCGGAGAGCTTAGCCATGCGCAGGTCGGGTATGCCGCTCTGCCGTGTGCCGAAGAACTCGCCGGGGCCGCGCAGTTTTAAGTCTTCCTCGGCTAGCTGGAAGCCGTCCTGCGTATTTTCGATGATGTCCAGGCGCGCCTGTCCCACCTCCGAAGGGTTCTGCGCCAGCAGCATACAGTAGCTCTGTTCCTTGCCCCGCCCCACCCTGCCCCGGTACTGGTGCAGTTGCGACAGGCCAAAGCGGTCGGCGCTCTCTACCATCAAGACCGTGGCATTGGGCACATCGATGCCGACCTCGACCACCGGCGTGGCTACCAGGATATCCAGTTCGCCGGCGTAGAAACGGCGCATGACATCATCTTTATCGTCTGAGGGCATGCGTCCGTGGAGCAACCCTAACTTTAGCTCGGGAAAAACCTCACTGGACAGGCGTTCGAATTCAGCCACGGCGGCCCTGGCTTGAACCAGCTCCGACTCTTCGATTAAGGGGCAGATGATGAAGGCCTGGCGTCCCTCGGCTATCTGTTTCTTGATAAAGGCATAAGCGCTGTCCCGCTGCGCCGGTTTCAGCCACTTCGTCTTTACCGGCAGTCTCCCCGGGGGAAGCTGGTCGAGGACAGACAGGTCGAGGTCGCCATACAAGGTCAGCGCCAGCGTGCGCGGGATGGGTGTCGCCGTCATTACCAGCACATGGGGGTTAAATCCCTTCTGCCGCAGGGCTGAGCGCTGGGTAACGCCGAAGCGGTGCTGCTCATCGACGACAACCAGCCCCAGTTTGTGGAACTCGACCTCCTTCTGAATCAGGGCATGGGTGCCGATAACAATATCTATTTCGCCAGCAAGAATACGCTGCTGGAGTTGCTTTTTCTGGCTCCGGGTGATATCGCCGATGAGCTTGGCCACCGTCAGCGGACGGGACAGCAGACCGGAATAGCTATAGAGGTGGTCTTCCTGCTCTTCCAGGCGCCCGGCCCGGGACAATAGCTGGCCGATGGTGGCGAAGTGCTGCTCGGCAAGGATTTCGGTGGGCGCCATGAAGGCTGCCTGATAGCCGTTGGCGGCGGCCATGAGCAGGGC
>JACQOM010000120.1 GCA_016202525.1 Chloroflexota bacterium
AGATAAGATACCTCACTATGAACGACATCCTCCTTGACAGGTAACTCGATACTGTGATACATTCCGTTTTATTAACCTTAAATTAATCTTCTTTTAGGCAGGGATAAATGGCAGAAACGGGCGGCCCACCAAAAGCCAGACGGCGAGGCCTAAGGAAGGGGATGATAATCCTCATTATTATCCTGGGGTTGCTAGGTGCCGGTGTCTGGTGGTGGTTCTCACCCGACTTGCCTCCCGGCGGCCCCATCAAAGCCCTGGCCAACGGTATCGGCTCGCTCTTCTCCGGCGAACCGAAGGATGTGAAGCTTTCTCCACAGGAACTGCAGGCTATCAAGAATGACCTAAAAGACTTCATGCCCCAGCCGAGTCCAATGGAACAGAAAGCAACCAATATCGCCACCCAGCTTAGAACGGCCGGCATACCTGTCTCCGGGGTTTATGTACTGGAGACGGATTCAGGTAAACCGGTACTGGGCGTAGGGCTGGACTTCGATGAATTACTGAAAAGATTCGGTACCGAGCAGTCACTTAACCAAGTATTGGCATCTTTGCAGACCTTTGCACGTAATAAATCAATCGATCTCAGCGGTATGCATGATTTGGATATCGTTCTCCACGACAGCCAAGATAGGGTGCTATTATCAATCTCGGCACCGGCAGCGACCATTCAGCAGTTCCGCAACGGTCAAATAACTGAAGAGGCCATGTTAGCATCCATCGGGGCGCGCGGTTTCAGCCGTGCCGGTATCCTGGATGCGGCACGCAAAGCGGGGTTGGGGCGATGAAAAGATTGGTCTTGATTCTGCGGCGCCGTTGGCCTCAGGTGACCCTGCTCCTGGCGCTTTTACTGCTCGCTTCCTGCCTACCTGAATCGTGCGGCCGCGAAGATTGGGCCTCCTATTTAAAGAAAAACATAGGGTTGGATGTTAACAATCCTGGTGAATTGACTCAAAAAGCTTTGGCGGGTGACATTGTAGGTAACAAGGAGCAAGCTGATGCTATGACAGCCGTCGAGGGCTTCCACAGAGAAGAATTTACCGCTAAAGGAGATGAAGCTTTCAATCAAGGTTACTTCAAAAGTGCCAGAAGATATTATGGTAATGCGATGGAGTGGACCGGTAGGGGTAACACCGCTAGGATAATAAAGAGCGAGAAGCTTGATGAGAAGATGGCGCTATCGTTTGCGGGTGAAGCGAGCTATGACTTCCGAAACCGTGTCGGAGACAACGGAGCGAGAGGCTTTGGGGCTGCGGCGTCGTGGATGGACTACGCTCGCGATTCGGCGATGTCCCGGCTCGATACCAACGCTGCCAATTACTATGCGGCCCTCGGCAATAGCTACCGCGAGAAAGCAAAATTAGCCCGCCAACTGCAGTGATGGGCTTGCCGGATTCTTCCAATGTTCATTTGTTGGCCGCCCATGCGCCATGCGCCTTTCATCTCACCGTTACATCACCAGTATGCTAAACTGCGTCTATACTCATTCTCTTCGCAGATGGATAGTGTAAATCACTGCTACAATAGACAAGGCTATTCGTCAAATAGTCGGCACTGATTGCCCGAACACCTGACAGAGAATAAAGAAACAGATACTATCTGACAGCGAGCGACGGCAGGAATTTATCAACAGGCTGAGAATGCTCTCCAGTAATATAAGTTGACATAAATCCTATCGTCCACTCACACTTAACTATACTGTCAGCAAGCCTGTGGATGATTTCCACAATATGGTATCGGCATACAAGTCATTGCTGAGCGGAAAATTCCGGGCTTGCCTGAGTAAAAGCTGCCCCTGATACACATCAAGCCTTGCCAGATTTAACACCGAGCGGCGGCACAAGTCATCTTCAGATAGGGAATAAAGACGAACATTGGTCTCCGTACACATGTTCACGACACCCTTACCGACCAACTCTTTAAGGGCCTTTTTGATATGCGGCCTGCCTCTATCCTCGTTAAAAGCGTGTATGATAGCTAATTCATTGAACCGTGTATATGGATGCCGGGCGAAAAATAGCAAGAGTTGAAAAGAATAATAGTCTTCTACATTCTCCCGGATAAAAAGATGCAGTTCTTCAGACATGCCCGCTTCGGGAGTCATTATAAATACCTCCTATCGATGTGCTGCTGAGACTTGAGCCGGGGAGTGCCCAAAATCCTGTACAGGCACTTACCTCAGCCCAAGTTTTAGCGCTTTTAGTTACGGGCCGGAACCACCGGCTGGTAAGGTTTCCCGGAAATAGCATGATGCTGCCTCAAGAAAGAAGGGACTTCAAGCTCTTCACTTCCCAGTTCTTTAAGGCGGCGTACCATTTCCTTATCATTGGTAATGCCGGCTAATGCATCACTGGTAGCAAATCCGGTAGCAATAAGGGTCATCCTGACATTCTTACCCATATTGGGGTCAAGGACCACGCCGAAGATGACATTTGCCTCCGGGTCAGCGGCCTGCCGGATGACCTCAGCGGCTTTATTCACTTCGAACAAACTGAGATTGCTGCCACCGACAATATTGAACAGTACACCTCTGGCTCCTTGCATCGAAATATCCAGGAGCGGGCTGTTCAGGGCCTCTTTGGCAGCTTCCATGGCAGGATTCTGTCCGGAACCATGACCGATTGACATCCATGCCGGCCCAGCATCTTTCATTATCGCCCTGATATCGGCAAAGTCGAGGTTAATCAATCCGGGGACAGTAATCACCTCGGCGATTGCCTGTACCCCGTGATGTAATACTTCATCAGCCATACGGAAGGCACTATCAACATTCGTGCTGCGGTCGCAGAGGTCGAGCAAGCGGTCGTTAGGGACGATTATCAGAGTGTCTACCTTGCTCATCAGGCTGACAATTCCCTCTTCGGCAACCTTCTTACGGTGAGTACCCTCGAATGTGAAAGGCTTGGTAACCACGCCGATAGTCAGCGCGCCGCTTTGCTTGGCAATCTCAGCGGCGATAGAAATCGAGCCTGTACCGGTGCCACCGCCCATACCGGCAGTGACAAATACCATATCTGCCCCGTAAACGGCTTCGGCAATATCATCGAAGCTTTCTTCGGCTGACTTCCGGCCGACATTATGGTCGCCACCGGCGCCAAGGCCGCGGGTGAGCCTTTCACCCAGTTGAATACGTACCGGTGCTTCGGTAACTGCCAGCGCCTGGGCATCGGTATTCATGGCTATAAATTCGACGCCCTGAATCTGCTCACGGACCATACGGGTAACCGCATTGCAGCCTGACCCGCCCATCCCGACGACTTTAATCCTCGCCCCGCTGGGAACGTAGCTAGTTTTTGACATCAGTGCCTCCTATTAGATTTATAACGCATTCTGCAGCCTAACGTAACAGGCTGAAAACCTTGGTTAGCAGGTTATTCGAGCTAACCCCGCCGGTCGGCCAATTCTGCTGGCTTCTATTATTTAGTTTCCACAGCAGTAGTCCAACGCCGGTAGCAAAAGCCGGGTCGGCTAGAGTATCCGATACGCCGTCCAGGGCAACTGGGATACCAACCCTTACCGGAAGATGGGTGACTTCTTCAGCCATTTCGGCAAGACCCGGTAGGTTGGTGGCACCGCCGGTAAGAACCAGCCCTGACGGAACGAACTTGATACTCTCCGACTGGGGCAACTCCATTACTATCAGCCTGAGGAGTTCCTCGATACGCATGCGGATGATGTCTGATAAATCCTTATATGAAATACTGTGACCATCCTGAGTTATCGTCTGCTCGGGTTGTTTAGCGGTAATGCGGTCATCGACGGGGGTTAAATCACCATATCTCTTCTTCATCTCCTCAGCCATCTCAAAGGAGAGACCCAGTCCAACAGAAATATCATGCGTGACCTGGTAGCCAGCTATCGGCAGCACGGAGGTATGGCAGATAGTACCATCTTTAAAAATAGCGATGTCAGTGGTACCGCCACCGATATCAGCCAGCAAAACCCCGTTCTGCTTCTCTTCATCATTAAGAACAGCTTCGGCACTTGCCAGCGGTTCCAGAACCATCTCATCGACTTCCACGCCAACTCCGCGGATACATTTGGTCAGGTTCTGCATAGAGGCTACACCGGCGGTAACGATGTGGGTCTCAGCATCCAGACGGAAGCCATGCATACCTACCGGATTGTTTATGCCTTCCTGGTTATCGACCTTATAGGTCCTGGGAATAATATGGAGCGGTTTGCTCTCAGCGGGTATTTTCATAGTTTGGGTAGCAGTAAGAACACGCTTCAGGTCTGCACTGCGCACGACCTGGTCCTGCCGGGTAATGGCCACGGCAGCCTGGTTAGTCACTGAGTTAATATGCCGGCCGGTAACGCCGATAACAGCCGATTCCACTTTACAACCGGCAATCTGTTCGGCTTTCAATATCGACTCATGGATGTACTGCCTGGCTTCATTTATATTAACTACTGTACCCTTCTGAATCCCCTTTGATGGAACAACACCAACCCCGAGAATACGAAGTCTACCCATTTCACCGGTATCAGCGATAATGGTACATATCTTAGTAGTACCAACATCGATGGCCGCCAATTTAGTTCTTTTCATTTCTATATTTCTCCTTTTGCCATCACTCCTCGAAAATTTTAGTTACCCCCGTTGCGATAGTGGACATTCCACCGGCCACAGAGCATAGCGACGAAGTTCTGCATTTCGGCACTAGGAGCCCCATGAAGCTCGGCGAGAAAGCCATGGAGAAGTTCTCCACCGGTCATTCCCGGAGTAGGCTCCTGCGGTCCCGGCAAATTGATGTAGACCGTCTCCGTCATCACCTTTTGATACTCCAGCGCTGTTCCCATGAACTCTGACCTCCTTTAAAAAATTATTTAGCCTCGAATTACCATAACAGCCAAATGGTAGTGCGTACCATAACTATGCGTCAATTTTTGTCCTTTCCAGTGCCACTTCTTGCTATCAAGTTCCAAAAAAGGAATAAAGCCCTTGTAATACCAGATCTTTTGCATTATAATCACGGTATAATTTACGAAGTGACACGCCGATGACCAGGGAGAAAAGCCGAAAGCGCCTGCCGCCTTACGTCTCATACCGGACGTTCCGGAGCTTCATCGATGGGTTACAGCAACGAATTCCCGCCCGGATTGACCGCAGCTACTGGAATGAGATGTTGTCCGGCAGTACCGGCACCCAGCTAATGGCCGCACTGCGCTTTCTCGGTCTCATCGATAACGACGCCAAGCCAACCAACCGTTTGCGGTCACTGGCGGCGGCTAAGAATGAGCAGAGAGCCGAGATACTCAGAGAAACGACCTCCGATGCCTATAGCTTTGCGCTGCAAGGGTCTTTAGACCTGCAAAACGCCACTTACGCTCAGTTGAACGAGGCTTTCCACGATACCTTCCGCCTTGCCCATGATGTCAACCGCAAGTGTATTAAGTTCTTCGTCTCTTTAGCGGCAGATGCTGGAATTCCCCTGTCTCCCTTCATGACCAAGCGGTTCCGGGTCGCCAGTGCCGTTGTCGGAAATGCCACCACCAAAAATATCACCAAAAGAACCAGGCGCAAGATAAATGAGAACACGGTAATTCCATCCAAACTGGAACAAGTTCCAGAAGATATGTTATGGAATAGAATGCTCCTGGATAAGTTCCCCAGCTATGACCCGAACTGGGGTGACGAGATACAATTGAAGTGGTTTATCGCTTACGATGAATTGCTCAAACGTTACTCAGACAAGTCACAGAACGGACACACCCCGTAACGAATCCCCAATCACACTAACACAGAAAGCACTCCTCTTCTTGTAGCGAGTTACCAACCTCGTCTCCTTAATCCTCTTCCCTATGAGTATCAAAAGTACCGAATTTGTGCCACCCTGAGCACATTCACTCCGTTCAGTGTAAACTCCGCGAAGGGTCTCAGCGTGGCGGGGATTATTTTTGTATCGCCAGCCCCACCCTGAGATTCTTTGTCGCTTTGCTCCTCCAGAATGACATTGGATACAAGCCCCTTGGAAAGGGGAAGGAGAAGATTTATGTAAGTGGCTA